>DATBHW010000003.1 GCA_036557285.1 Ktedonobacterales bacterium | reverse complement strand
GCGCCTGCTGAGTGGACCGCTGCCCGCGCCGCTGCGTGCGCGGCTCCTGCGTGCCTGGAGGCGACCGGCGTTGTTCAGTGGGGAGCAGACGCCGCTGGCAGTGCAGAGCGCCCTGCGGCAGCGACCCGACCCGACGAAGCTATACAGCACGTCTGCGCTGACGCTGGGGTTCTTTACCCTGACAGAACTGGAAGTCGCGCGCCGCGTGCTGGAAGCGCCGCTGGCGAGCATCAGCCGGATGACGCGCAACACGCTGTTAGTGGCGCAGGGGGCGTATCTGCGGCTGCTGTATGCCGCGCTGGTGGCGCAGGTGGGGGAGGCTGCCGCGCTGGCCGAGTTCGAGCGATTGCTGGCAGGTGTGGGGTAGCGAGCAAAAAAGGGGCAGGCGGTTTCGAGCGCCTGCCTCTTTCAATGTGGTTCTTGACAGCAGGGAGATGGTGAAATCGGTAAACGCGCCCACAGGAGCGGTATCGCTCTCGTTGCTGTCTACAGAGAAGCCAAATTGCTTCTCGCAAGCGGGAGATGCGCCGTTGCATTCCCTGCCTGCGAGAAGCCATTGCAGCGTATCAAGCAAGAGGTTGAGTAGCCGAAGCCGCCCACACTCCTGGTTGATGCGATGGAGCGAGCATCCCTACCCCTGCGCAATATCTCCGGTGCCTTTGTCAATGGTGATCTTGATATTGCCCAGGGGCTGTTTGGCCGGACCTGCCAGGACGTTGCCTGTTTTCGCCGGGTCGAAGACCGAGCCGTGACATGGGCATTCCAGGTGTTTACTGTCGGGGTTGTAAGTAACAGAGCAGCCCGCGTGGGTGCAAACGGCGTCGTAGGCGACAAATTGATCGTTGGGCAGGTGGACAAGAACGCCAGGGTCGTTGTTTCCGGCCACGTTAAAGGAAGCGGCGCTGTTCAGCGGGATATTTTTGGCGTTGCCAATGACGTTGGCGTTCCCGCCACCGCCACCGCCACCGCCACCACCACCACCGCCCGTATTGCCCGTACCAGGGTTCGCGCTGGGCGCGCTGGCCGCGCCACTCACGGCCCGCAGGCTCAGCGCCAGGATTTCGCCGACAGCGACGACGCCCGCCGCGCCGAAGACGCGCAGGATGGTGCGACGCGAGGTAATCATACTCATAGAAAAGCGCGGCTTGATCGGGCCTTTGGCGTTTCTGGCGGCGTCCTGCGCGTCTCGATAGGTGACGCCTTTAGCGATCTGATCGAGCAGCGCCTCTTTCTTCTCTTCGCGGATGAGCAGCGAGTCGAGGCCATAGCTGCCCCAGCCGACCAGGATCAGCGTGACCCAGGCAAAGAAGAAGATAGGGTCCGAATCCAGGTAGTATTGCGATAATCCGCCGGAAAGCGAGAGCCAGAGCGCCGCCGAAAGGATGGCCCCCAGCACTGCGGTTACGCGGGTGAAGACGCCGGCCAGTGTTGCCAGGCCAATCCAGACCTCGGCCAGTGCGATAAACCAGCCAAAGAAAACAGCGTTGGGGACGACGACGCTGCTGAGCAGGCCGCCCAGCAGCGCGGAGTTGGACGAGGCAAATTGTAATTGATTGCCGATGTATTGTGGGCCGCCGTTGGGATTGAAGAACGTGCTGCTGGTCACTTTATCCAGGCCAGCGTAAAGAAAGGTGACGCCCAGGAAGAAGCGCAGCGGTAGAATGCCCCACGTCGGGATACTCGTTTTCGTGGGGCCGATCAACCGGCTGAGCAAGGTATCGGATGGTGGTTTGGGCGACTGTTGGTTACGAACGGTTGGTGGCGCGGGTTGTTGCTGCATAGATAATGCCTCCCTCTCATATGGCGCCCCGGTATGGGCTGCTCTGTTGTAAGTGTACTAGGGGAAGCAATCCCCCCGCGTCGGTAAAATACTGTATTTTTTTGACACGCTCAAGAAAGAGTATCCGCTCATTTGGTATATCACGAATGGAAAGGGGTATAATCGCTTCAGGGGCCTTTGAGCGTCCGTTCCTTAAGAAAGGCGTGGAACCATTGACTATCTCTGGACGATCTCTCCTCCAGCGCGCGCCAGCCGCTCTGGTGGCCGTTTGTCTGGCGCTTTGTCTGGCGCTGTTGAGCGTGGCATCGGCGCTGGCAGACAGCGTCGAGATTCAGGACAACGCTCACGTCCTCAACGTCAGCCAGGTGCATAATGAGGCTTCATCGCTCCCCTACCCGATACGTATCTTTACCACCAGCGTCTCTGAAAGCCCCAGCGATGCTGACAGCCAGGCGCACGCTGATATTACTAGCGCGCGAGCCGTTGTAGTGCGAATTAACTCCACTATCCGACGCCTTGATCTGGTATGGGGCAGCAGTGTCAACCTCTCGGACAGCGACTATACCAACGCGACGAACGCCTTTAAGGATCAGTTTGGCAATGGCGACTATACCGGAGCCACGATAGCCCTCATCAATTCGCTGAAGAGTTCGTTAACGAGCCAGAACGCTTCACCCAGCGATCAAGGCGGTTTCTTCGGCCTTAATCCGTTCCTGGCAACCCTGTGCTGCGTTGGGCTGCTCCTGGTCATCGGCGTCGTGATCTTTGGCACAATCAGGCGGCGATCACGAAGCGGCATGGCTCCTGGCTACAACGCGCCCATGTACAACGCTCCTAACTATGGTCCCGGCTATCCCCAGCAAGGCGGGGGGATGAATCCCTGGGCGGCTGGCGGCCTGGGCGCAGTTGGCGGGGGCCTGATTGGCTACGAACTGGGCAAAATGGAGGGGGAGCGTGAAGCCGAGCGCGAAATGGGCTATGGCGGCGCTGACTTCGGCGGCGGGGGCGGTACGGACTTTGGCGGGGGCAGTGACTTTGGCGGAGGAGGCGGTACGGACTTTGGCGGAGGCGGAGATTTCGGCGGGGGCAGTGACTTTGGCGGCGGTGGAGACTCTGGCGGTGGGAGTAATTTCTAACGATTTCTCACCAAGGGCGGCGCTTCCTTCCCATGCCCGAAGGCAAGGGACTTCGCGCCCTCCCTTGTTGAGAATACAGCGCCATACCGGGCTACTCGCTTGCGGAGGGCGTCTGAGCAGGCGCCTGCGGCGGGACGACGAGATAGCTGAGCAGCAGGCCAACGATGCCCGCCATGACGATGGAGCCGGTCCAGAGATGGACCGACCAGCCGAAGCTGCCGTAGGTGACGAGCAGCGCCGCGAAGTAGATGAGGTTGTAGATGAAGGGTACGGCAAAAGCGAACAGCCGCCAGGCTGCTACATGCTCTGCCGATGGCCGCAGCGTGACGTTGAGTAGATCGATCAGCAGGCCGATCAGCGCGGTAACGATTGTGACACCGAGAATGGAGGTGCGCCCTGCCAGAAAACTGATGAGCAGGCCATTGAGGCCAAAGAGCAGGGTAAACGCGCCTATCGGCAGCCGCCAGCGCCGCACCAGCAGAAGGGCCACGCCCGCCATGATGGCCGCCTCAATCAAGATACCGGCGATGCCTAGCTGCGCACTCAAAGAGGGGTCTGAATCGGCGCTAAAGGGTGTGAAGACGATCACAATATCGGTGATTTGCAAATTGGCCCGCGACTTGACGATGGGGTCGGCAAACTGGGTGAAGAAGACCAGCAGCGAGAAGATATAGGTCAGCGAGAGCAGCGCGGGCAGCAGCGTGCGCCAGTGCTGCGCGGCATCGGGAGCGTTGCGCCGCCAGGCCGCGCGCACTGGCCCGGTGAGGATCAGTGTGCCTCCCAGGGCCAGCGCCAGATGCGATGGGCTGATCTCGCCTTCGATGCCTTTTTCGATGCCGAAGCGGGTATGCCAGAGCAGATCGCCCGCGCCAGCTACGGCGAAGGTGGCCGCGCCGAGGATGGACGACCCATAACCCGCCGGATAGGCGCGCCGCCAGGGAGCGCCCTGCGCGTGGCGCTGCGCGAGCGTGACGGCCAGGAAGATCGCCACCGCCAGATAGCCGGAATAGAGGACGGCATGCCAGGGCGTGAAAAAGCTCTGATCGACCTTGCCATGATTATGCGCCCAGCCATCCAGAAAAACGCCGCCGATCAGCCAGGTGCAGAGCAGAATAAACGTCCAATCAAAGCCAACGCTGTCATCGCTGGCTTTCCCATGTGTTTCCCCAGCCAGGTCGGCGCTGGCTTGGTTTTGCGCGGCTGCCATTATCTGTCTCCTTACGGATACCGGAAACAAATGTATTTCATGAGCCAGTATAGCAGAAAACAGGCGGCGCTGTCATAGTTGAGCCTCAGTTTGCGGGGTTGTGATCAAAGCAGAGCAGGCAAAGCTGGAGAGGCATAGCTCTGCACTGGCGTTCCTCACGCCATCAGGTTATCCTGCATGAAGGAGGGTATATGTCCCGCAAGGCCCAACTTTATCTGCGGGGTTTTCCCGCTTTGCTTGACCAGATCAGGCGTTTAGTGGCTCTGGCGCCGCAGGATACGAATATCGGGGCGATCATTCTCTATGGCTCCACTGCAAGGCTGGCCCCGCGTTCTAGCAGTGATGCCGATGTGTTGGTGCTCTGCCAGAACCCGCAGCGGTTCAATAAAGAAGAAGATGAGCGGCAGGGTTTTTCGCTTATGCTTGAGGCGACCAGTGCTGCTGATGAGTGGCCCTTTACTCCCTATGTGACAGACCTGGCAGGAAGTGATCTTGCTCCCGCTCTGCTGAGGAATATTGCGCGGGATGGGGTACTCTTGTATGGTCGATCCGGGCTGGTCCTTTCCCCGGCGCTAGCAAAGGTGCGCCCGTATCGGGTCTGGCAGGAGCGGGTCCAGGCGTTGCTGGAGCGGTACCAGCAAGCGCCTCAGCCAGCTTCAGCCTGAAATGACTGCCGCCGCGACAGAGGGTCTGGCCCGGTTTCATCTCGGAGTTTGGGCGCTAGCTTTGCCCATTTCCTCAGCAGGCCAAATAGGTCAGAAAAGGCGATCACCCGATGGCATGGCCTAAATCCCCCGGTATCGAATGCCTAACAGTCTTGATGCTACGGCAGGTGTCGCTTGAACATGGCTCTGTAAGCAAAAGCCGCCCATTGTGTCACATAGGTCGTCGTGTATTGATTTCCTCCCGTGTCGCCCGCTGTGTATCTGTCGGGGGCAAAAGCAACCATCTCCCATCCCTGCTTACCACACGAGTTTAGAAACTCTTGTATCGTTGTGGTTTTTGTCCCTTCGCTTGATACCCATTGCCGCTCTGTATGGTCCCATGTTATCGTTGTTGAAAGATATTCCCACTTGTCCATGTTGGCGCCCTCTGCTTAACGAACTTCCTGGTTGCCTAGAGTGTGACTCTTTCGTCGAGGAGGAATACGGTTCTCCCAAATCTGAGGTGTTGGCAAGCGAGGCGTGTCACTTGTAGCGCCGCCATCCTGGCGGCCAGCGTTGGCCTGCTGGTAGGTTGGCCTGGAGGGCGAACGCTCGTCCTGGCGAAGCGTTAGCCGCCTGGAAGGCGGCGCTACAAGTGGCCCCCGATAATTGGTGGAACCGAGGAATACCAATATATATCAGTGAAAACCATTGTATGTTAGTATAAGGTAGGCAGTCCAAAAGATGCTGCCCCCGATGAATCCGGCCCAGAATATACCCCATAACGTGTCATGTGAGTCAGAGGTTTTGGAGCCAGAGATTGCCCCAATGAGGAGCCGTGCCATTGCGATGCCCGCTGCCCCAAAGAGGGCAATCCCCACGAGTGAGATAAGCCACATAAAAACCTCCTTACTGCTCCATTCCAACTTGAATAACCTGGATGCTCCTATTGTTTCAACTTGTCTGTCGAGAGCGTGTGATGGCCTATTTGACTCCCGCACGAATAATACAGGTGGCAGACAACAGTATACCAGAACTTTTTCAAGCTGGTCAATAGATTATGTAACAAAAAGCAAAGCACATATCGATAAGATAAAGTGATGGAATGGATGAGACCCTGGGAGTGGCACATCCCAGGGCCTCGGCTTGCCGTCCATTTGCGCACACCAACACGTTTAAGTCGGGGGTTCAGATTCTATCGTTACGTCTTACGATTAGACCACCCCCGCAGGCGTGGCGCGGGGGACCGGATTTGAACCGGCAATCTTAACGATGCAAGACCCCAAACAGTTGATTTGGTGTTCGACGGCAGATGCTCAATTTGGAGTGAGAACTTGAATGTAAGGGTGGCCCCGGCGCTGCCTCTGCCACTGGGCTACCCCGCCATGCCTCCTGTTTTCAGCAGAAGAACGTGGTGGCGGGGGCAGGAATCGAACCTGCGCTTTGCGCCGATGAGCCGCAGTGTCTGGCGCGACCCCATCCGCCACCCTAACCCCCATTTGTCAAAAGAGGGGTTAGGATGTAAACCGCTCTTGTCAGGGAGCGGCGCCAGATGAGTTCTTGCCCCGCCGGACGCTGTGCATCAGGAAGAGTTTGAGATTCAGTTTTTGCACTCCACTGGCAGTATAAAGCAGAGAGGCGCGAAGTGCAAGGGCTGGCGTCATCAATAACTGCGGCGGCGCGTGGTAATCGTGCTGTCGGTTGTGCCGGGTACAGGCCGGAACAGCAGGTTGATGAGCGCCACCAATCCCCAGGCGATCAGCGCGTACACCAGCATGGCGATCAGGGTGGAAAACTCAAAGACGCCCTGCCTGCCCAGGGACTGGTCGTTGAAAATGCCATTAAAGGGCGCGACAAAGGGATGGCTTATGCCATAGAGAAAGCTGATGAAGTCGTTGTCCGTGTTGGCTCCCAGCAGGCGGAAGAGCCATCTGAGTCCCAGGATCACCTCCAGCACGCTCAGCAGGAAGTAGATGACGGTCGTACTCCAATAGCGAATATTGGCTCGCTGCTGGTTGGCGTCGTGATAGACCTGCTGGCGGCGCTCCACGATGTTGCCATCCGCGTCAACATAGGACGAATAGCGGCTTTCGGCGTGCGCACCACCAAAATCGGATGACCGGACGACTTGATCGGCTGGCTGATGGCTTCCTGGTGGAAAATAAGCGGGCGGCTCGCTTTGGGGATATTGGCTTTGGGGATACTGGTAGTACGGCGACTGGCCCTCCAGGGGAGCCGTTGGCTGATCATACGCCGGATCGTTTGGCGAGGCAGAGCTACTCATTGCGATCACTTCCTTTCAGTGGCTCGAAATGGGCGCAGCGCCTCCTGGGGGCCTCTGGCGCTGCATAGATACGCGGAGAAACGCAGAGATGAGTCTCTGCCCTGCAAGAGGCGCGCCATGAAGAGGGAGTGCAATCGCTATGCCAATTCTTTGCGGCTTATCAGCAGGCGAAGCGCGAAGAAGAGCAGCCCGGCCCAGAGGAGGGCAACTGTAGGCAAGACGCCGAGTTGTTGCAGACTCACCCCGATCAGCGCCTGCCCCAGCGCCACCATCGCATAAGGGATCATGCGGTAGGCGCTGCTCACGCGGCCCTGGAGGTGTTCGGGTACGCTGGTCATGCGATAGCTGACCATTTGTATGGCAGCAACCGAATCAATGAGCGAGTAGAGGATCATGACGGCGCCCAGGAAGAGCGGGGTGATGGCGAGGCCATAGAAGGGCCAGATGAGGGCATAGGCCAGCATTACCCCGCGCAGCGTCCGGCCAAAGCGCGCCCGGCGCAGCGGCGCCTGCGCGCTCAGAACGGTTCCGGCCAGATTTCCGATGCCGCCTACCCCCAGGATCACTCCGGCCAGCGCGGCGGATATGCCATGCTGCTGAGCGATGACCAGTACAATCAGTATGCTGCCGTTCAGCAACAATTCGATGTAGCCCGCCAGGAAGGTCAACAGGCGCAGGAGCTTATGCGACCAGAGCCAGACGATCCCCTCGCACACCTCGCGCAGCAGGCTCCGCTTCGCTGTGGTGCGCTCGCCCTGCAATGGGGCGCGAATGTTGAGCAGCGAGCCGAGCAAGATCACATAGGAGATGGCGTCGGCGGCAAAGGGCAGGAACTGCGCGACGCTAAAGAGCCAGCCGCTCAGCGAGGGCGACAGCAGCGAGGTGGCGCTGTACGCGGCCTCGTTCTGGGCGACGGCAGTGGACATCTGCGCTTTGGGGACCAGCCGCGTCAGCGCGCCAAGCTGGGCCAGCCGATAGAAGGTGCTGCAACTGCCAATGGCAAAGGCGACGATGTAGAGGTGCGCCAGCGTCAGCCGCCAGATGATCAGCGCCACCGGGATGCTTGCCAGGCAGAGCAGCAGCCCCAGTGTGCTAAGCAGCATCACTCGCTGGCGGTCCCAGCGGTCCACCAGCGCGCCAGCGGGCAGGCTGAAGAGGACCAGCGGCGCCTGTTGCAGCGCCCCGGCGACGCCCGCCGCTGCTGGGGAGCGTGTTTCGGCCAGGATGAGCAGCGGGAAGGCGAGCTGCGAGATACCCGTCCCCAGCGATGAGACTGATTGCCCCAGCCAGAGCAGCAGGTAATCTCGATTGCGCCAGAGCGAGCCAGAGCTGCCCCTGGCGCTGTCTTCTTCCACAGGATACGCCGCTTTCCAGTACAATGCCGATGGCTCCTATTGTACCAGAAGCTGACTACCCAATTATTTCGTTACGAACTCGCGCTCTTTTTCTTTTTCGTAACGATCTTGGTAACGCCCAGGAGACGCTGCCCCGGTATCATAAGGTCAGAACGATGAGATACGCGAAAAACGCGAGATAAAAAAAGAGGTGACCTTATGAACTCCTATCATCTTGCCCTGTTTCTTCATGTGTTGGGGGCGCTGGTTCTGTTTGTGGCGGTAGGATTAAACTTTCTGAGTATGCTCCGTATGCGCCAGGCAGGCGATATGAACCGCTTCCGCGAGTGGGCCATGCTGGGCCGCCAGGCCGGGCGTATCATTCCGATAGCCATTCTGTGCATTGCGTGCAGCGCGCTCTATATGGTCTCTACGGTCTGGGGCTGGCAGACCGCCTGGGTGGATGTGGCCCTGGGAACATTTCTGGCGCATGGCGTCCTGGTTCTGGCTATCGAGAATCCGCGACTGAGCGCGCTGCAAAAGGCGGCAAAACGCTTCGCCAGCGGTCCGACGCCTGCGCCGCTGCTGAGGCAGGCGCGGCATCCGCTGCTGTGGCTGTGTGAGTGTGTGGTGACGGGTACGACGGTTGGCATGATCTATTTAATGACGCTGAAGCCGGACCTGCCCGGCTCGCTGATGGCAATTGGCGTATCGCTGGCGCTGAGCGGCACGGCGGCTCTGCCCTTCTGCCGCGCCGAACGCACCCAGATCAGCGAGCCAGCGTCTGCCCGGCGCGCGCTTAGCGACAAAGCAGCTTAGCAGACAGGGACACCCGCGCCTGGGGGCCGCAAACTCCCAGGCGCGGGTGTCTTTGCCGATGTTGGATCAGGCGACGCCTGTTGTCGGCGCGCGCATCTCTTTTTGGAATCGCCCTGCCGAGAAGGCGCTGACCAGCAGGAAGATGCCGTAGAGGATGGCGTAGAGGCCAATCAGCCAGACGAGCGCCAGCACACCCACACCTGGGAAGATAAACAGGATGATCCCGAAGATGATCGAGAGTACCCCGCCTATCACCAGCAGCCACTCATCGCCGGATGTTCGCTCGGCGTTGAAGGCGGCGATAATTTCAGCGACGCCCGTGACGATGGCCCAGACGGCGATGATATACAGCAGGATCAACGCGGTTTCTGCCGGCCAGACAAAGGCAATGATGCCCGCGATGATGCCCAGCACGCCAGAGAGGACCAGCAGCCACCAGCCGTGATGCTTCTTGTATGCCTGATAAGCAGCCGCGAGCGCAAAGATACCGCTTGCCAGCGCGAAGATGCCGAACAAGATGATCAGCACCAGCAGCGTAATCCCCGGCCAGACCCAGACCAGAATCCCGAATATAATTGCCAGGATGCCGCGCACGATCAACGACCATTTGGCCTGTTTTGCCAACGTCTCGGCTCTTGCCCGCGTATAGTCGGCCCCGAAGGCGCCCGCCTCTGTATCGGAGGTACTCACTTCCAGTTCCTTTCCAGTTGTGCCAGTGAACAGTATCTTTCATGTGGCGACGGCGTTTGCTGTCTGCCCAGACTCTGCACAATCCAGGCCACCAGGGGATACGCCTTCACGGGGCGTGGCTCTTGCCAATGGCGTGATCTGTTTGCTATAAACCACTCAACAAGGCATACATTCTGCTGCTTTCGGAGACGACAGCCTTTCTCGCTGGAGCTAGCAAAGGAGCGCCTGATGATCCTGTGGTTCACCCTGCTTGCCGTTGTGCTGACGGTTTCGGCTCTGGTGGCCGGGCTGGTGAAACGCGGCCCGCTGTCGTTTCCGATGCTGTTTTTCGGGCTGGGGCTGCTGCTGGGCGGGGGCGCGCTGGGCGTGGTGAGCCTGGACGCGCACAGCCCGGCGCTGGTGTCGGTGGCGACGGTCAGCCTGGCGCTGGTCCTGTTTCTGGACGCGGCGAACCTGGACGTGGGCGAACTGCGCCGCGACTGGCGCGTCCCGCTGCTGGCACTGGGGCCGGTGACGCTGCTGACGGTGGCGGGGATCGCTGTGGCGG
Source organism: Ktedonobacterales bacterium (assembly GCA_036557285.1). NCBI lineage: Bacteria > Bacillati > Chloroflexota > Ktedonobacteria > Ktedonobacterales > Ktedonobacterales bacterium. The sequence goes on along the minus strand of DATBHW010000003.1, from coordinate 227,156 downwards.
CGCACTTCCTCTTTGGGGTTGCGCTCGCGCCGTCGCTGCTGCTGGGGGCTGTCCTGGCAACCACCGACCCGGTGGTGATGCGCGATGTGGTGAGCAATGAGCAGATTCCGCGCTCGGTGCGCCAGACGCTGAAGGTGGAAGCGGGGATGAATGACATCGTGGTGCTGCCGCTAGTGCTGGTGTTGATCGCTGTCCTTGAGGCGGCCAGCAGAAGCGCGCTGGATTGGGCGGTCTTCCTGGCGGAACTGCTGCTGCTTAGCCCACTGGTGGGGCTGGCGCTTGGCGGCATCGGCGCTTGGCTGATGGGTAAGATTGACGCGCGCCAGAGCGTCCCCCGCGAGTATCAGGCGCTCTATGGGCTGGGGCTGGTGCTGGCGTCGTATGTCGCGGCGCAGGCGGTGGGCGGCGATGGCTTCCTGGCGGCATTCTTCGCGGGGCTGGCGGTGACGATCTTTGACGTGACGCTGTGCGATTGTTTCATGGATTATGGCGAAGTGACCGCCGAGATGGCGATGCTGCTGGCCTTCATTCTTTTTGGCGTTGTGCTTTCGTCGCTGCTGCCTCTCGCGCTGTTGGTCCCGTCGCTGGCGCTGGCGGGTCTGGTCATTCTGGTAGTTCGCCCGCTGGCGGTGGGTCTGGTGCTGCGCCGAGCCAAAATGAGTCTGGCGGCGCGCGCGTTTATCGGCTGGTTTGGGCCGCGCGGCCTGAGCGCGCTCTTGCTGGCTTTGCTGGTGGTGGAAGCTGACCTGCCGGGCAGCGAACTGCTGCTGGCGATTGTCGGCATGGTGGCGCTGGTGTCGGTTATCGCGCATGGCGTGACCGCTACGCCCTTTTCTGCCTGGTATGCGCGGCATGTGGCGCGGGCTGTCTCGACGATGCCGGAGGAGCGCGTGGGGACGACGGCGGGTCTTTTCGAGGAGGAGGCCAGCGATGCGCCGCGCCTGACGCCGGAGGCACTGGCGAACCAACTGGCCGGACCAGAGCCGCCTCTTGTGCTGGACGTGCGCGCTCGCGCTTCGTATGAGGGGGCCAGCGGGCAGATTCCCGGCAGCGTGCGCGTGCTGCCCGACCACGTGGGCGATTGGGCAGCACAGCACACGCCTGGCCGCCCTGTCGTGGCCTACTGTACCTGAAGGGACGAGGCGACGAGCGCCCGTGCGGCGCGACAGTTACGCTCCCTCGGCTTCGAGGCGTCGTCGCTCAAGGGCGGCTATGACGCCTGGCGCGCGCTCCATCCGGTGGAGCCGAAAGGCGCCACTGGCAGTTAAAACCGCGCCTACAGGGATGCCCCACCGCAGGCGCGGCGTATTACTTGTAGCGCCGCCCCCTTCGGGAAGGGCCGCTTGCCTCGGCTGTTGCCCCGTCCTCTCGCTCCCGTTGGTCGCTCGCGCGTCCCTTCCAGGCGGCTCAACGTTAGCCTGCCGGTCCGGTGGCCTGGGGGCGAACGCCACTTGTAGCGCCGCCATCCTGGCGGCTCAACGTTGGCCTGCCGGAACGTTCCCACTCAAGGGCGGCGTGTGCGCTGGCGCAGCGGTTGGCCGCCAGGGACGGCGGCGGTACACGCCCCCACAGCCCCCCCTTGCCGCCGGGACGGCGGCGGTACGAGTGGCTGGCACTCTCTGTGCACATTGGCATCAGGCGTGCTTCTTAACAAAGCAGGATGCTTTGTGTACTGGAGACGCTCGAAGCCGCCGGGCGCGCGGCTGCAAGCGCGGTGGCTTCAGGAGCGCCCTGGCGCGAAAGGAGCGCATGATGACTGTGACCCTTGTCCAACTGCTGATCTGGGCGATTATTGCTGCGGTGGTCGGCCTGATCGGGGAACTGATCGCCGGACGGCGCGGACCCGCCGGAATTATCGGCGCGGTGCTGCTGGGCTGGCTGGCTATTTTTCTGATCGTGGGCGTCTTCCACTTCCACATTGTTGGGGAGCCGGTGCTGTCGGGCGTGCCGATCATCAGTTCGATTATTGCCGCTGCGGTTCTGGCGCTGCTCTATAGCCTGGTGTTCCGTCGCCCGGTGTCGGATCGCCGGTTTCTCCGATAAGCCAGCGAACCCTGCCCTTCCAGGGGGGCGCTGGCCTCCTGTGGCGCGCGGCGCTGGTTGCCGCGCGCCGCATTTCTGCTGCGGCGCGCTGGCGCGGCTTGCCAGATGCGCCGCAGTTTTTTGCGCTGCCCACATCTAGACGGCCCCCACCTTTCTGGCGGCTGAAGGCCGCGCCCGGCGGGCAAACGCCACTTGTAGCGCCGCCATCCTGGCGGCTGGACGCTGGCCTGCTGGTCCGTTGGTCTGGAAGGCGAACGCTCACCAGGGCGCAGCGGTGGCCGCCAAGTTGGCGGCGCTACAAGTGGCGTTCGCCTGGAAGGGGGGCGGGCGCGCTGGCGCAGCGGTTGGCCGCCAGGATGGCGGCGCTACAAGTGGCGTTCGCCTGGAAGGGGGGCGGGCGCGCTGGCGAGGCGGTGGCCGCCAAGCCTGCCTCCGGCAACGGGTGCTTGCCTCGGCTATGCCTCGGCATGCTCGCTCCCGTTGGTCGCTCGCGCACCCGTGTCTGCACAGGCTCCCCCCGCCTCGATAGGCGCGGCGTCTGTACTTGTAGCGCCGCCTGGAAGGCGGCCACCGCTGCGCGAGCGCGCACGCTGCCCACTGGAGCGCGCCGTCTCGATAGCCCAACGGTTCGCCGCCAGGGACGGCGGCGGTACAGGCGGCGTTCGCCCTCCAGGCCAGCGGACCAGCAGGCTAGCGTTGGCCGCCAAGATGGCGGCGCTACAAGTGGCGTTCGCCTGGAAGGGCAGCGGGCGCGCTGGCGAGGCGGTGGCCGCCAGGATGGCGGCGCTACAAGTGGCGTCTAGACAGGCCCCCTCCTTTCTGCTAGACTGTGGAGAGCGGCTGCTGGTGGCCGCCTGATCAGGTGTCAATCCACGAGCCAATGGGCATCTGCCCTGGTAGGAGGTGTTTGGCGTGTCGCAGCAGGCGCGTGTTTCCTCTGAGTCGGCGTTCCCGCAGGAAGCCTTTTCCTATGCCGGACTGTATCGCCTGGGCCAGCCGGTGGCGGTCTATCGGGTCGCTTTGCGCCAGAATATCATCCTGGGGATTATTGCTCTGCTCCTGGGCGGTGTGTTTGCGATGGTGGTGATCTCTGGCGAGTCGTCGGGCAATTCCATCATCTTTATGCTGATCCTGGTCCTCCTCTGCCTGGCGGGGGGCGTCTATTACCTCGCGCTGCATCCCCTGCTGCATGGCTCCTGGCGCATCTATGTCTATACGGATGGCTGGGTGTTCCTGAAGGGGAACCAGGCGATCCCGTGTCGCTGGGATCAGGTGGCCTTTGTCTGGCAGCGGATCATTCGCTACTATCGCAATGGCGTCTATGCCGGTACCTCATACAAGTACACTGTTCAGCGGGCCGATGGCGTCCAGATGGTCCTGACCAATGTGTTTCGCAATGTGAACCAGTTGGGCGACCGCATTCAGAGCGAGGTGACGAGTCGGCTGACTCCACAGGCGCTCGCGGCGGTCCGCGCGGGCCAGACGCTGCCCTTTGGCCGGTTCAGCATCAATTGGCAGGGGCTGGCAACCCCCAAAGAGGTGATTCCCTGGAGCGAAGCGCCGCAGGTGAGCATCGGTTCGGGGTGGGTGACGATTCAGCGGCGCGGCCAGCGCAAAGGGACGCCCTATGGCAAGGTAGACAGCATCCCCAATCTGTACGTGTTCTTGAAGGTGGCGGATGCGCTGGCGAAGGGGCAGGCGCGCTGAGAATCCCGCACAAGCCGGCGATTGCCCCACCCCGGCCAGCGGGGACGGCGGCGGTACAACCCCGCCCCGGCCAGCGGGGACGCTGGCGGTACAGCCCCACCCCGGCCAGCGGGGACGCTGGCGCTACGGCCCCGCCCGCAGGTCCGGCAAGTCGGGCAGGGCGGCCACGATCTTGACGGTTGCCAGGCTGACGGTGACGACGCGCCTGAGCAGGTTGACGATGTAGTCCGGTTCGTCGGCGCGGTTGGGGTCGCTGGTGATGCCGCTGCGCGGGTCGGTGCTGACCTGATACTGGTCAATGACCCATTCCAGGGCGGAACGATTGCCCAGCCGATAGTCGAAGCATGCGGGCGGGATGCCTGCCAGAGTGATCGCGTCGTTGACGATGACGCTCTGCCGGTCGGGGGCGAGGCGCATCTTTTTGACGGTGTAGGTGAAACGCTCGCCAGGGGTTTCTTTGAGTGGCAGGGGAGAGGGTTCGGCCTGCTCGTAATGCAGGCTCAGATGGGCCAGCGCCGCGCCCGTCTGGACAAGCGCGTCGAAGGCGGCGCGCTCCGGCAGCAGCGGGATGCGCGGCAGTTCGCGCTTGAGGTTTTCGGCGTAACGCTGGCGGTACTGGGGATGATGCAGCAGGGCGTAGACGTAGTGGAAGATGTCGCGCTTGCCGACTTCGTTGCCATACTGCGCCTGGAACTGCTTCAGCGCCCAATCGGTGATGTTCTCCCGGCGGCTGCTGCCATCCTCGGCATAGGTGTAGTATGGGAAGCACTGGGTCTTTTCTAGGAGATCGAGACATGGGATAATGTTAGTCATCAGGGCTTGAAATGGCTTGTTACTGCCAATCCCACTGACACAAATAACGTTGTTCTCTGCTTCGCTGGCAGGAGTGGGAAAGAATTGAGGAAGTTGATAGACTTCCTCGTTCAGAATGCGATCAAAGAAGAGCCATTGCTTGCAGAACGGGCGATAAAGGGCAAGACGTATCTTTGTATCAGCAAACGCTGCATAGTGGCCGCGTTGAATATCAAGCTTCAGATCACGACTCCATTTGATCCTGGTATCATCGTAGGTCACGAAGTCATCAACCGATAGAGCTTTATTTTCGCGCCGCTTCCATCTGTCTAGTTCTGTGTTATAGGTTTCGATCATGCGCTTGATCTTCTTGATAAGCGCATCGCGGTTATAGTCATAGGCCCAATCATCGCGGCTTGTTGCCACACCACGTCCATAGTTCTTGAAGATCGCTTCTACATCAAGCGCGCGCTCGGACTTAGCTTCTTGTGACCCTATCGGTAAGAAGTCGGTAAACTCTGGCGCAAGATCAGTTACGAGCCAGTTGTGTTGCGCATCAATGATGAGGGGCTGCCAGGAAACTTCGCTCAGGTTTCTGAATGAGTGCAAATATTCACGTTTACGCGCGGCAGGCCAGAAATCACCAACGCTGTGATACCAGACCTTCTTCTTACTTTGTTGGCGTGAGCGCACCAGAATGGTGATACCAACTCCTACGCGAATCTTATCGTCAAAGATATTGCCACCTTCGGCCCTTCTCCGCTCGCCAGATGTGCGGGCATTACCCTTGAAGTCAAAGTGGTAGATTTGAGTGAACTCTTGCAAAAGGTGCTTGCGAAAGCCATCGAAAGCAATGCCACTGAGAAAACTATTGTTGCTGACGAAGCAAACGATGCCATCACGGTCCCCTAGCCGATCAGTGGCCCAGCGGAAGAACTTGACATAGACATCCGAGAGCGCGTTTTTGTTGGTGGCTTTTGAGGCGGCGGCGTAGGTGTCGCGCACGCGGCCATCCACTTGCTTATACTGCCGGTTCTTGTTGTTGTCGTTCTCGTTGACCTGGCCGACGTTATAGGGCGGGTTGCCGATGATGACGGTGATTTCGGCCTGGCTTTCGCGTTCGATGCGGTCGGTGTTGGCTTCGCTGAAGAGGCTCAGTTGGTGGCGTTCGGCGGCCAGGTCGAGCGTGTCGGCAAAGCAGATGCCCTCGAAGGGCAGGTAGTGGCCGGTGCGGTCGTAATAGGCGCGCTCGATGTTGAGCGAAGCGATGTAATAGGGCAGCAGCATGATCTCGTTGGCGAAGAGTTCGCGGCGGTATTTGCGCTCCAGGGCCGCGCCAGAGACGCGGCGCAGGATGTTGACGATATAGCTGCCGGTGCCGGTGGCCGGGTCCAGAATCTGGACGCCCTCGGCGCTGAGGTCTTTGCCGAACTCGCGGCGCAGCACGTCGTCCACGCTGGCGACCATGAAGTCCACGATCTGCTGGGGGGTATAGACGATGCCATAGGTATCGGCCTGTTTGACGGCAAAGCCCTGGAAGAAGCGTTCGTAGACGATGTTCATGAACGCCTGTTTTTCGGACCAGTCGGTGATGTCCCTGGCTGCTGTCTCGATGGCCGTATAGAACTTGTCCAGCCCCTTGAGGAACACGTTGCGGTTGAAGCTGCGGCTGGTCAGGGCGGTGATGACCTTCTCGATCTCGATGGCGATCACATTATGGGTGATGAAGTCAGGGTTATCGAAGACGGTGCGGAAGAGTCGTTCGGTCAGCAGGTGCTGGACGAGCATCTCTTCGATGGCGGCCAGGCTGATCTGCGGATTGATGGCCTGCTGGCAGAGGGCGTGGAACTGCTCGAAGGCGGCGACAAAGGCGCGGTTGGCGGCGCGTTCTTCGCGGATGCGCTCCAGCAGGCGTTGCGCCAGATCGGGGATGCGCTCCTTGAACTCACGCACCGCCAGATGAAACTCTTCGATGGGCGGCTCGCTGTAGGTGAAAAACAGTTCCAACACCTGGGCCAGACGCGAGCGGTCACGCATCTGGCAGCGGTCTTTCTCCTGGCCGTTCTGGTAGAGGACGATCTGGCGGGTATCCTCGAAGATGATGTTGAACGAGGGGTAGCCGTCGTTGTTGAGCTTCTTGCGAATCTCGGTGTTGAGGTCGTCTCTGGTGTCCTTGGCTTCCCAATAGCCGCGATCAAAGAAGCCGTCGCGCAGGGTGGCGTCGGGACGCTTGCCACTGGCGGCGAGCTTCTGCTCGACAAAGATCGTCCAGCCGACTTCGCGGCCCAATGTCAGCAGCAGGTGTTGGAACGCGGGGCGCAGCCCTTGCTCGTGGGTGATGCCCTGGCTGCGAAACCCTTCCAGTGTGCGCTCGTAATCGAGAATGGCCTTGTGTTGTGCGGTGATCTTCATGACCTGCGCCCCCTCCTGTCGCTGATGATTGCATCTCGCTTCTTTACAGTATACCAGAGGTTGCGCGGCAAGGCCAGGGGGCAGACGGTTACACCCGCGCCTACGGCGGCCCCACCCCGCAGGCGGTTAAAACCGCGCCTGGAGGCTGCGCCACCAAGCCTGTCTGCACAGGCTCCCCGTCCCCAGGCGCGGCGTCTGTACTTGTAGCGCCGCCTTCCAGGCGGCCACCGCTGCGCGAGCGCGCACGCTGCCCCCTGGAGCGCGCCGTCTCGATAGCCCAACGGTTCGCCGCCAGGGACGGCGGCGGTACAGGCGGCGTTCGCTCTCCAGGCCAACGGACCAACAGGCCAGCGTTGAGCCGCCTGGAAGGCGGCGCTACAAGTGGCCCCCGATAATTGGTGGAACCATGATGGTTTATTATTTCATCCGGCCACACTGAGGGGCGAGGCAGGACGCCCCGCCCCGCAGCGCCACCCGCGTGTACCGCCGCCGTCCCTGGCGGCGCAACGCTGCGCCCTGGCGAGCGTTCGCCCTCCAGGCCATCGGACCAACAGGCCAGCGGTGGCCGCCTGGAAGGCGGCGCTACCAGTGGCGTTCGCCCTCCAGGCCAGCGGACCAGCAGGCCAGCGTTGAGCCGCCTGGAAGGCGGCGCTACAAGTACAGGCTCCCCACCCCTGGCGGCGTCTTCGTCCCAGGCCGCCGTAAGCGCGGCCTTCAGCCGCCAGCCACCTGCGCCCGTATCCCAGGTAAAAAGGGTTGACATTCTCTCACACTCTTGTTACAATTGTGATAGCGTATTGATGTGTACTTGAAGGGTCTACATAGCATGCCGACACTAAAACGCTTGCGAGAAGAAGCGTTGCTCTCACAAACAGAACTCGCTCAATTATGTGGGGTAAGCAGGCATACCATATGGAAGTGGGAGCATGGGCAAGGAGCGCCCAGCCCGGCTCATCGTCGGAAGCTCGTTGAAATCTTCAGAAAGGAGCCAAAAGAGCTTCTTGAGGCTATAGAAACAACCGCGAAAGCGCCTCAAAAAGAACAGCCCGCCGCCTAGCGGAAACTAGAGCGGCAGGCACAAGTACCAGCCCGCAAGAAGTAAGAACCCACGTGCCGGCATGTCTATTGTCGCATACGGCGCGTGGGCATGGCAAGTGTTGAAAGGAGCCATGTCCCATGCTCGATACCTTCGATTTCACTCTGCGCTACCAGCGCACGCCCTGCGCCCGCTATCATGTGCGCCCGCTCAGTCTGTTGCAGCAAGAGATCATGTACCTCTGCGATGGAAGCGTGACCGTCGCTGATCTGGCGGATGCGACGAAATACAGCCATCCAGAGGCGCGCGCCGTCCTCAGCTTTCTGCTGGCGCATGGCCTGATCAAAACGCTGGCCCCTGCATCCTGGCTGTTTGCCCCCCTCCCGCGCCAGAAGCCGTCGCGCGCGCCCGAACCTCGGCAGAATCGTATCAGGCGCCTGGTGCACGTCCTGCCGCGCCTCTTCTTGACGCGCGCCATATAATTAAGGCGAAGCTAAAAACTGGTTTCGTTGGGGCTTGACAAACTGGCGGAGGGAGTGTAAAATTAAGGCATGACTAAATCGGAATTGAGGCACAAACTCGCGCCAAGCGAGGCCGTCGAAGATTATCTCAAGACCATTTATCTGCTGCGCGAAGAGGCGCTGGCGCGCGGGGAATCGGGGCGCGTGACGACGAACGCGCTGGCCGAACGGCTGGACGTGGAACCCGGCTCGGTGACGGGCATGCTCAAGAAGCTCGCGGGGGAAAAGGACGACGCGCCCAAGCTGGTGCGCCACACGCCGTATCATGGCGTGGAGTTGACCGAGGTGGGCGAAAAGCTGGCGCTGGAAATCGTGCGCCATCATCGGCTGCTGGAACTGTATCTGACGCGCGTGCTGGGTTTCAAGTGGGATGAGGTGCATGAGCAGGCGGATGAGATGGAGCATGTGATCTCCGAGGAGTTCGAGGAGAAGATCGATCACATGCTGGGCGAGCCGGTGACAGACCCACACGGCGACCCGATCCCCACGCGCTCTGGCAAACTGCCGGAACAGCCGGGACTGGTCGCGCTGGCCGATCTGGAGCCAGGGCGCTCCGCGCGCATCTGCCGCGTGCGCGATCAAACCCCGGAACTGCTGCGCCATCTGGAGACGCTGCATCTGCTGCCTGAGACGGTGGTGACGGTGCTGGAGCGCGCCCCATTTGGGGGGCCGCTGCGCCTGCGCATCGTGGAGCCAGCGGGCGAACCGGCAGGTGTCGCCAACGGCGAGTCGGGCCTGGGGATAGACCGGGCCGAGCGCGAGCAGAGCATTGGGCCACAACTGGCCGCTTCTATTCTGGTCAAACGATTAGCAGAGTGAGCACGTTCGGCGCATACACTCGCTGCGGGGTGGGGCTTGTGCGCGTTTTTAACCGCTAGATAGGTTGGAGCATCCCAATGGCGTTATTGGCTGAAGCAATGAGGCGGCGGCGTGAGGCGGCCCTGCGCGAAACGCAGGAGGTGGCGGTAGGAGACCGCCGGATGGTAGCGGCGGCGCAGGCGTCGTTATCGGGCAAGAGCCGGGGTATCTGGCGCGTGCTGCCGTTTTTAGGTCCGGCCTTTATCGCCTGTGTGGCCTATATTGATCCAGGCAATTTCGCCACCAATATTCAAGGTGGCGCGGCGTTTGGCTATCAACTGCTGTGGGTGATCGTGGCAAGCAACTTGATCGCGGTGCTGATCCAGACGTTATCCGCCAAGCTGGGCATTGCGACGGGGCTGAATCTGCCGGAGGTCTGCGCCAAGCATTTGTCGCGGAAAGCGAGCCTGAGCCTGTGGCTGATGGCCGAACTGGCGGCTATGGCAACCGATCTGGCGGAGTTTGTAGGCGCGGCGCTGGGCTTTTATCTGCTGCTGCATATCCCCCTTTTCCTGGCGGGTCTGCTGACCGGCGTGGTCACGTTTCTGCTGCTGGGGATGCGGCGCTTTGGCTTTCGCCCCCTGGAAGCGACCATTATCGTCTTGGTCGCGGTCATTGCGGGCAGTTACCTGATCGAAGTGCTGCTGGCGCGCCCGGACGCCGGACAAATCGCGTTCCACGCGGTGACGCCGCTGCTCAACGGCGAGAGCGCGCTGCTGGCCGTCGGGATATTAGGCGCGACGGTGATGCCCCACGTCGTCTATCTGCATTCGGCGCTGACCCAACAGCGCATTGTGCCGAAGACAGACCAGGAGGCGCGGCGCGTCTTCCGCTTCGAGCAGATTGACATCTGGATTGCGATGGGGCTGGCGGGTCTGGTGAACGGGGCGATGCTGATCATGGCGGCTTCGGTCTTTTTCGGGCATGGCCTCACCGAAGTGGCAACGCTCGAAGAGGCCTATCAGACGTTGATCCCGCTGCTGGGTTCGGCGGCGGGCGTGATCTTCGCGCTGGCGCTGCTGGCCTCTGGCCTGTCGTCTTCGACGGTGGGTACGATGGCCGGGCAGGTAATTATGCAGGGCTTCACCGGCTGGCGCATCCCCAACTGGCTGCGCCGGTTCATCACCATGCTTCCGGCGCTGGTGGTGCTGGGCATTGGTATTGATCCCACCGCAACGCTGGTCATCAGCCAGGTGGTTCTCAGCTTTGCGCTGCCCTTTGCGATTGTGCCGCTGCTGCTCTTCACGCGCCGCCGCGACATCATGGGCGCGCTGGTGAATCACCGCCTGACAACGGCGCTGGGGGCAGCCGTCACGCTGGTGATTATCGCGCTGAACCTCTTCCTGCTCTATCAGGTCTTCAGCGGCCTGTTTTAGCCGCCCGGGTTCTGAGCAAGACGGGCGCGGACGCCTCCCCGTTAATCCGCATTGAGCCGCAGCGTCTGGCCGATGGCCGCCTTCGAGGCGACTCGCGCCATCATCCCAATCGCCACCGCGCCCATGATGATCAGCGCCGCAAAGGCAATCACCAGCAGGTCAGGCACGACCACCTGAATGGGCAGGATATGCTGGAGCATGGAGAACTCCCCGCTGCTGATGTCAGCCGTGTAGGAGGAGATGCCCGTAAAGACCAACGCCGGAACGATGGTCACGGCCAGCAGCGCGCCAAAAAACGCGCCAAGCGCGAGCGCCGTCGTATAGACCATCACCTGCTCCCAGGTCAGTAGGCTGGCTAGCTGGCGCGGCGTGGTACCCAGGGCGCGCAGCACCGCAAAGTTGCTCAGGCGAGTGCGCGCGCTCTGCCAGGCGGCCATCCAATTGCCAAGCAGAGCGAGAAGTATGGTCATCGCTGTACCCACCGTCAAGACCTCCATCAGCGCCAGATAGAGGGGATCGTGTTCCAGCGCGCTCAGGATGGCGCGCCGATCATTGACGGTTGCCAGGGCTAAGGGTCCATGCGCGAGCGCGGCGCGCGTCTTCGCCACCAGCGCCGGGTCATCGCTGGTGCGCAGCCAGATGTAATTCACCGGGAGCAGAACGCCGTGAGAGGCAAACATGACGGACACCAGGCTTTGATAATCAATCAGCATCCCGCCCGGCGGGGTGAAATCGCTGGCGCGCCCAGGCGCCAGGCTATCCTGGACGGTGGGGATGTGGTCCACTTCGGCAAGCGCGGTAAAAGAGAGCGTCTGCGCGTCTATTTGCAAGGTGAAAGACGCGCCCGCGCTCAGGTTCAGCTTCTGCCAGGTGAGCGCATCCACAATCGCCGGGATGCTCTGGCCCGCTTTGGCTGGCAGGCGTCTGGCAAGGAGTTGGTCCATCAGCGATGCCAATGACTGACGAGAATCCTGAGCGGTCCAGATGGCCGTTTGCGCAAAGGTGCTGGCCTCCACCGCTCGCACTGACACGATGGTGGACGTGGAAGGTACCAGGCCATCCTCTGCAAAGCCAAGCGTAGCCGAGGTTACGCCGGGAATGGCTCGATAGGCTGCCGCCTGCTGCGTCAATGCGTCCGCCGGGACAGGAGCCTGGAGGGCGCCGCTGAAGTCTGCTCCGGTCTCATAGGCGGCAATCGCTTGCAGGTGCTGTGTTTCCGAGGCGAGGAAGACCAGCGCGAAGCCAGCAAAGCTGCTCGCCAGCGCCAGCAGCAGGATCATCCGTACCGCCTGGTGTGGGGCGCGGGCCATCTGCGCCAGCGCCAGCATGGGCGTTACCCCAGGGCGGCGGCTGGTCAGCCCGGCCAGCCGCCGCAGGAGCCAGGGGAACCCGCGTAGGAAGAACAGCATGCCCGCGATCCCCAGGAAGATGGGGGCCACGAGCGCCAGCGGGGTCGCAATGGTCAGAGACATCTGCGTACTCAACGCCCCGGAGTTGCTGATATAGAGCAAGAGCAGGAAGCCGGTCAGGGCGATGATCGCCGCAATCACATCCAGATAGATGCGCTGCCAGAACGGCTGGCGAGTGACGCGGGCCGCTTCGCGGCGCATCTCCAGCACGTCGCGCCTGGTCGCCCCCCACAGGGCCAGGATCATCACCCCCACCGCGCAGAGCGCCGTGACCAGCGCCAACCAGCCCACCTTCAGCGCCACCGGGAGAGGGGCGCCAGAGATGACCTGCTGCGCCTGCTGATCGGCTGTAGCGAGGGTCATGTGTACCAGCAGGCGCGTGGCAAGAATCGCCAGCAGCGGCCCGGCCAGCAGCGCGAGCAGCGCCAGGCCAATGCCCTGAGTGACAAACGAGCCAAAGATGTGGCGACGGCTGGCCCCACGACTGCGCAGCACGGCAATGACCTCTGCCTGGCGCTCCACCAGGAGGCTGGTCATCAAGCCCACAAAGAAGAGCAGCAGACCCACCACCTGGAGCAGCGCCAGTGTCACCGGGATGGCGACCAGCGAGGTGCGCGAGCGAAAATGCTCCAGAGTACTGGTCCCTTGTCTGGCCCCCAGGGGAGGGCCAGAGAGTTGGGTGTGAATGAGAGCGCCGGAGAGGATTCGGGGGAGACGGAGTTGGCCGCTGCCAATCTGCTCCTGCGCCACCTGGAGCCGCCTGATCAGGTCATCCACCTGGCCGATGCCAATTGATGAACTATTCAGGTGATAGTACCAGTACAGGGTGGGGTTCTCATTCAACGCAAAGAAGTACCACCCATTGTACAGTTGGAGCGCGCTGGCGAGTTGCTGAAGTTCCGCCACGAATGCGTCGTTCGACATGAGCGCGGTATAGTTGGATGGAGGCTCGCCCCGAGGCCCTGGCCTGGTGTCGAAGTCTTCTCCATGCCAAAATGGATCGGTGGGGTTGGAGACGATGATGCCGACCACCTGGAGCGGCTCGTCAAAGACCTCACCGCCGTTCAGGCTCTGGTAATAGAGGCCCACCTTCATCATCGAGCCAACATCCAGCTTGAGATAATCAGCGGCCTGTTGTGTCAGCGCGATCTCCAGCGCGTGGCTCCGCTGCGCGGGCAGGCGTCCGCGCAGCAGATGGATATGCCGGGCCGCCTCCTGCATCGGGGCGCCGTAGAGCAACATGCTGTAGCACTTTGAGTCAGGAGCATCTATCTTGCACTTATTTGAGGCAGGAGCGTCTATCTTGAAGGAAGGCGTTTCCAGAAAGAACTCGGTCGAGGTTTGCAGATACGGCTTCAACTGCTGCTGGATGATCTGGTTCAGGCTCTGTGTTTCCTGGTCAAGAATGGTCGGGGCGAGCACCTGGCTCGTGGCCTGCACCGTGAGTTCAGCACTCTGAGGCGTAGCGGTGAGGACGCCGCGCAGCCCGGCGGTCATGGAAACCTCAGAATAGAGGGGTACAGTGCACACCAGGGTAACTGCGGCCAGGATGCCAATCCCTGCCAGCAGCAGCAGACGCCAGGTGCGGCGCACGCGCCAGAGGGCGAGGGTCACGATGGCGGGAAGCGTCGTTCGGCTTGGTGGATGAGCGCGCGCTCGTGGTATTTGGGTCATCCTGGGTTCCTCCCTGAAACGGGAAGGCGGCACAGGGGCAGCCTTCCACCCCTCTTTTCACTCCGGCGCTCCAGAGCAGCATACATCAGTTCCCCTACCAAATATACGGCGTCATCTTGAGAAAACTCTCTGAGAGTTCGCCGCACGGTTCGTGCGGCGCGTGCCACATCTGGTCAACTGGATAGGATGCTCCAATGTCGCGTCAAGCACGCGAGTGCCTGCAATCTTGCCGTGTATCAGCTATGATAACGAGGGATCGGGAAGCCCCAGGATAGTCACAGGAGCAAGCGATGAACATGCCAGACCAGATGCTTCAAGAAGCGCAGCCGCCCAGGAGGCTCCAGTTATGGGGCGCGCAGGTGCGCCTCTGGCCTGTGCTCGCCGGGCTGCTCATCGTTCTCTTTCCGTTCGACTGGCTCAGCGAGGTCTGGCCCGCGTTTGGCAGGCCCTTCGATCTGGTCTTTGTCAACGCCCGCGATCACGCGATTGGACACGCGACGATGTTCTTGCTGATGAGTCTGCTGGCGCTGCTCTCCATTCCGGCGCTGCGCCCGCGTCCCGCGCTGTACTTCGGGCTGATGCTGCTGGTTGGCGTCGGGCAAGAGACGTTGCAGGCGTTCTTTAAGCAGGCGTTCCCGAACATCTACGCTGGCCGCGATCTGTTCTTTGATCTGACCGGCGTGACGGCAGCGTATCTAATCGTTTTTACCTGGCGCTGGCTCAGAAAGAAGCTGGTCGGATAACATACCCAATTGCGCCCCTTTCACCCCGAACGATGCTCCCCGCAGAGGTTGACCAGTGGCCTCTGCGGGGAGCATCGTTTTTGGGTTTGTCTTTCAGGCTGGACAGCAGCGCCCAAAACAGCTATATCTTTTATGTGGGCGCATCACAACGATGCGCGCCGCGATGAGCAGAGAACTCTTCATCGGCTCAAATAGACGACAGCAGGAGTAATGGAAGTATGTTGGTACGTATCAGTCTGATGGTTTTGCGTCTTTGCGTGACGCTGGCGGTGATTCTAGGGATTTTATTCTGGCTGAATATTCTCAGCCCAGGCGGCACGATACTTCAGGTGCATCAACTGCTGGGTATTCTGGTGGTGATAACGCTCTGGATTATCGGCGTGATGCTGCTGACACGCGGCGGCAGCAACATCGGCATAGCGGTGGGGGCGCTGGTGTGGGGCGGGCTGGTCCTCTACGTGGGGACGCAGCAAGAGACGCTGCTGCCAGGGTCGTCGCATTGGATCATTGAGGTCGTTCATTTGCTGCTGGGCCTGGGGGCGGGTGGCGTGGGCGAAACCTGCGCCCGACGTTACAAAGCTTCCAGAAGCGGCAAGGCTCGCCTCGCCTAGGGTTCCACTAAAAAAGAGGCGCTGGCAAGCGAGACCTGTTACTTGTAGCGCCGCATTCCAGGCGGCCAACGCTGCGCCAGGGCGAGCGTGCGCCCTCCAGGCCACCGGACCAGCAGGCCAGCGTTGAGCCGCCTGGAGGGACGCGCGAGCGACCAACGGGAGCGAGAGTGCGGGCGCCCAGCGCCCGCAAGCGGCCCTTCCCGAAGGGACGGCGGCGCTACAAGTGGCTACACCCGATAGATGGTGGAACCTTCGCCTGGCCCTAGCTTGCCGGTGCTGACTCGCTCTGCTATACTTCTCTCTGCTAGCAGGCAGAAAGGAGTCACTGGTGAGCGAGGAAGCCAACCGCCAGCAGCACTTTGTACTTGCGGTCGTTGGCGATGGTGGTCACACTGCCAAAGGCTTCGCGCATGGCCGGTTCGTAGCGCAAGAACTGGCTGGCGACGAGATAGAAGCGCCCGCGCGGGGCAAGGATGCCGCCGACCTCGCGGATGAAGCGCAGGGCGGTGATGCTGCTGTGGGATCGCTGCTGATGGAAGGGTGGGTTGCAGAGGACCAGATCGAAGCGCTGGTCGCTCACGGCGGCCACGCCGTCGCTTGCCAGAACGCGCGTGTTGGTCAGGCCGCTGCGGCGGCAGTTCTCTTCGGCGGCGGCGAGCGCGACGGCGCTGGAATCGGTCAGATACACCTGGCTGTGCGGGACCAGCCGCGCTGCCAGCATCCCTAGAATGCCGGAGCCACAGCCAAGATCGAGGATGGCCTTGCTGTCTCCAACCTCCATCTCGTTGGCGAGCAGGCGCGTGGCCGGGTCAAGATCGCCGCCCGCGAAGACGCCAGGCCGCAGGGCCAGCGAAAACTTCTCGCCGCGCAGCGTCAGCCGTCGCTCTTCGGGGGCGGCTTCATCCAGCGGCGCCAGTTCTGCCGGACGAGGCACATGCAGGATACGATGGCCTTTCTTATAGGCCAGCACGCTTACCTCGCCCCAAACCTCGCGCAGCCGCTTTTCCAGCGCGTGAATGCCAGCATCGTTGGCCCCAGCGATCCAGAGCGCGCCCGCGCCGCCTGGCTCCAAACGCCGCGCCGCTTCATAGATCAGGCGGTGCAGATAGGCGCGGCTAGGATAGCCCAGGATGTCTACCGCGCAGGCGTCGAACGGCTGCGCTGGCAGTTCCGAGAGATCGGCGGAGTGCAGCGGATGCAGGGCGCTCAGATGCTCTTCGCGTGCCAGGCGCTCGGTGGCCTGCGTCTCGCAAAGATCATCAGCTACCGCCCAGACCTGGCCCCCGCCGATGCGGGCGCTGATGGCCCAATCGGCGGCCAGTTCCGGGGCAACGCCCAGGGTGAGCAGGCGCTGCCCAGAGCGAACATCGGTATGGGTTTGCAGCAGCCGTGTGCTGGGAGAGTCCATTTAGGGCGCCGTTTCCGGTTTAGCTGGTTTGGTTTTGTCTTTGGCCGGTTTAGACGGCTTGTTGGCCGACTTCGCCTGCTTTTCAATTGGTTGTGCCTGCTCCTGGGCTGGCTCGACCTGCTTCGCTTGCGTGCTGGTTGGTTCGGCTTGTTCTTTGGCTGGCGCGGCCTGTTCCTGGGCTGGCTCAGTATGTTCCTGGGCTGGCTCGCCTTGCTCATCGTCTGGCGCGGCTTCGGGCTTGTGCGTCCAGAGCATGCGATAGCGCCAGGTAATCGTCTGCTGCTGGTGTTCGAGCAGATGCCGAATGGCGTTGTGTCCAAAGATAAAGCCATAGGTGGCGACAGCGTTTTCTACCGAGCCGTAATCAGAGACACTTTCGACCTTTTTGTGCTCGAAGCCAAAATCTTCGATCAACTGCGCGTCCCAATCGCTGTTATTGGGCAGCATGTTGATGTCCTCGAAGATGATGGGGGCCAGTTCGCCGCCATACGCGCCCTCTGGAACGGTAACGACGATGAACGTCCCGCCGGGTTTGAGGATGCGCAGCGTTTCTTCTACCATGCGTTTGCGCAGGCCCAGGCGCATCAGCGGGTCCTGGTCCCAGGGGGCGACGGTGACGGCGAGGGCGATGTCAATCATGTCGTCGTTGATGGGTAGGTCATTTGCCAGGCCATGAAACGGGATGATGTTCGTATAGCCCTTTTCGTCAATCACCTGGCGATCAAAGTCCAGCAGATCGGGGTCCGCTTCCATCCCCAGGATTCTGAAGGCTTCGTTGGCGAAACCGAAGGCGTACTGCCCGGTTCCCGCGCCCATGTCCAGCACCAGCTTGTCCTTGAACGAGACGATTTCGCGCATAGCCTGGTCCAGCGCGCCATCGTTGGGGGCATTAGCAAAGCGTTCGTAGATGTCGGGATATTCGGCGGCCAGTTTGTCCCAGTCGTTGTCAATGGTCGGGTACTGCGAAACATCCATGCTGGCATCATCTGGTAGAGCGGTGTTCTCGTTCGCGCTAGGCGCAGCAGATGTCTCTTGCTCGCTGACGGCGTTTTGCTCTTCAATCGGCATAGTGTGGATGAATCCTCCCTTCGGGAAGGGCTGCGCCAGAGCCGCTTGACCGCGCCGGGCCTCCGGTATTCTTGCTCGCGCGTCCTTCCCCTGCCTCCGCAAAAAGTGCGATGGATTAGCCTGCTTCCCTGGCAACGCAGGAAGCTTCAGGCTGGCTCAAAGGCATCTCTTTTATACCATATCGGCGCGAGAGGCGTTGCAGCGTGCTGGCGGTTTTAATCGCCTGTCAGAACTTCTTCTGCCCAGCGATAGGCTTGTGGCTGCCGATTCGCCAGCGAGGGAATCTGGCGGCGCACGTCGGCCAGGCGCTCCAGGCTGATCTCCGCGCTGATGACGCCGGGCAGGTCGGGCGCCTGGGCAAGCACCGTGCCCCAGGGGTCCACGATCATGCTGCGGCCATAGGCCATGCGTTTGGGCGGGTGCGCGCCCACCTGATCGGGGGCGAGCAGATACAGCCCGTTTTCAATGGCGCGGGCGCGCACCAGCGTTTCCCAGTGGTCGCGGCCCGTCTGCATGGTGAAGGCCGACCCCATGATAATCAACTGCGCGCCGCGCAGCGCCAGGATGCGGAACAGTTCGGGGAAGCGCAGGTCGTAGCAGGTCGCCAGACCGATATGCAGCCCTTCCGCCTCGAAAGTCACAATCTCGTCGCCCGGCTGGATGCCGTCAGATTCCCGATAGGGCGCGGCGCTGCCGTAGGGTTCGGCGTCGAAGAGATGGATTTTGCGATATTTGGCGATCAGGCGGCCATCGTGGTCAAGGACGGCGGCAGTGTTATAGGGGCGCGCATCCGAGCCAGGGTGATCGGGGCGTTCCAGCATGCTGCCACAGTGCAGAGTGACGCGATGGCGGCGGGCAAGCGCGGCGAGGCGGTCAGTGGTTGGGCCAGGGATTGGCTCGGCATTGGGGATGTTGCCCTCGGTGGGGCCAAGATAGGTCCAGAGTTCTGGCAAGGCGATCACCTGCGCGCCACTTTGCGCCGCGCGCTCGATCAATGCTTCGGCCTGGGCCAGATTGGCGGCTTTGTCATCGCCAGAGTTCATCTGCACAGCAGCCACGCGAAGAGCCATTGAAAATCCTCCTTATTAGAGTTCCTGGCAGAATCTTGCGAGGTGAAACGCTGAGAAGAGGGATAGCCAATCCAGTATAGCCCAGGATACGGCGCTGCGGCAATAGCTATTTTCTTGAGCTTGCCAGTACGTTTGGCATCTGTTAGCATAGCTTATGTAGGATGAACAATTGTAAGGGGGCGTGAATGGTAACGCTCGTCTGCCTTGCCGCCGGGAAGGGCGTCAGGCGTCGGAGGCTCTGTTGAAGAACACATTGAGATATATTCTGAACCCGAAAGTCATTGTCTCAACGTTGCTCAGCGCCGCGCTTCTGGCGTTCGTGTTGACGATTGCCAATTCAGGAGAGGTCGGCGATGAGTTACAGGCGGCTGTAACGGGCGCGATCCTTCCGGCCTTTTTTCTGGCAGTTTTGTATCTGGTGATGAAGCTGGCCCAATGGAGGATTTACCTGTGGCGGCTGGGCCTGAAGCCGGGCTGGCAAGAACTGCTGGTGCCTTACGCGGGGGGTGAGATGGGCAACAGCCTGCCGATGGGCGTCTACCTGGAAAATTACCTGCTGAAAGGCTCGATGGGTTCCGGGGTGGGGCGCTCGGCGGCGGCAACCACCTGGATGCTGATTACCGAGATTGTCACCTGCCTGCTGGCGCTGGTGGTGATCGGCGTACCCGACTGGCCCTGGGTGCGGCCAACGGCGGCGTTTCTGCTGGTCGGGATGCTGCTGGTCGGCTTCTTCCTCTTCAGAACTCGCTTTATGCACACCTGGCTGAGAAAGTGGCAGCCCCGCCAGAAGTGGCTGTGTTCTGTGCGCGAAGGCATCGAGGATTTCCTGAAAGGCAGCGATCAACTCTTTTCCTGGCATACCTTTGTCTATGGGCTGCCGCTGACCGGATTGTATCTGGGCGCGCAGGCCACCATCCTGTATATAGTCGGCAACGTAGTGATTGCTCCCTCGCAGCACTGGAGCTGGACCGAGGCCGTCGCTGCCTATGCCTTTTCCCTGGTGATTGTGCTGCTGGTTCCGGTCTTGCCACACCTGGGGGCGGTGGAGGTGTCCGGCCTGGGGGTCATGCTCCAGTTCGGCATCAGCAAGAATGTGGCGGTGGGCAGTTTCCTGTCTCTGCGCCTGCTCTCAACAGGCGCGATCCTGCTGGTCTGTGGGACGCTGCTCATTGGCCTGCACCGCGAAGTCGGCGTCACAATTCGTCGGCTGTCTCGTAAACGGATACCGGGAAAAAAGGGCTATAGTGAAAAAGAGGACAAGAGCCAGCAGCTATGCAGGGAGGAAGATGTGACCGCAGGCGCGGAGCCATGCGATCAAGAAGCTGAAGCGCCATCGCATGGCTAAGAGATACCAGGCAGAACAGCACGTCATTGCGGTAATATGTAGGCCAGGAGAGATTGATAACCAGGGTGATGTGAAGCCCGGATGAGCCATTGCTGCTTCATTCTGGCTAGAAGGGTTCTTAGCATCGTTGCGCGGACGAATACTTAAGACGGCGATTCATGTAGGTCGGTTAGCCGCGAGCGTTGGGCTGATCTGGCTGGTGTTTTATTTTGGTCATTTTACCTTCGTTGATATTACGGGGATGTTGAGCCATGTGGCGGGCTGGCCGCTGGCCGCTGCGGCAGGCTGTTATCTGGTCGCCATCCTGGCGGCGTCCTATAAGTGGCGCGAGTTGCTCCGCGAACAAGGCATTCGGGTCGGCATCTTGCGCATTTTGCGCCTGACCTATATTGCCTTGTTTTATAACCTTGTCCTGCCAGGACAGGAGAGCGGCAACGCTGTGAAAGCGGTGATGCTGGGCCGCTCGTCGCATAAGGCGAACAAAGTCTGGGCTTCGGTGCTCGTCGATCAGGTGATGGTCTTCCTGGCAACGGCGCTCATTACGGTGGTTGGGCTGCTCTTAAACCCTCATCTGTTTAATTGGCCGGTCTGGATGGGTCTGGCGAGCTTCTTTCTGGTAAGCGTGCTGGGTATCCAGGCGCTTTTCCTGAGTCCGCGTGTCTCGCAGCCGGTTGATCGCGTGCTGCGGCCTGTGAGCCGCAAACTGCGCATTCCCTGGCAGCGCCTGTGGCCGCAGACCCACGCTGCTCCGCATCAGCAGAGCGATACCCTGCCAGGGGAGTGGCTGGCGCCTCTGTGGGATGGCCTGCGCTCCTATCAAACGACCTGGCATCGGCTCGGCTATGTGCTGGCTCTGAGCCTGGTCTATCAACTGGCCCTGGTGGCGACGGCCTACCAATTTGGCCTGGGCCTGGGCATCCACGTCTCTTTCCTCAACCTGGCGTGGGTGATGACCCTGGTTTGCATCGCGCAAGCCCTGCCCATTTCGTTTGCCGGGGTGGGCGCGCGCGACAGCGCGCTGATCTATTTCCTGGGCGCGCTGGGCGTGGCGAGTGGCCTGGCGATCCAGCTTTCGCTGAGCTTGCTGGCGCTCAATGTCCTCATGGGCTTGCCCGGCGCGATCATTCAGTTCATTCCTGATCGCTATCTGGCGAAGCAAGAGGCGCTGCTGGCCCAGCGAGAAGCCACGCGCTGGGTTGGGCAGATTCCCCTCAAGGTGCATTATCACCCGTCTATCTTGCCCCGCGTGGTCTGGCCGCCTGCCTTGCCCGCCCCGGCCTATCAAAAAGAGCGGTAGCCAGCCGCGCGGGATGCGCTTACGCGCTTCCTGGCTCCTTGTGGTATGCTTAAAGCATCCGTAGAGAGGAGGCGCCTGATGGCACAGACAGTCACTCTTCCCGATGCCGTCTATCAAACGCTGGAGCGCCTGGCGAAAGCGCAAGGGCAAACACCCGAGGATTTGATCGCAGCCTGGGTGAACGAACAAGAGCAGACGCGCGAGCGCCGTACCTTCCACAGCGATGAGGAGTTCATGCGGGCGCTGGGCATGGATGACGACGATATTGCCTGGGTTGAGGCCCAGCCAATAGAGGCAGACCCCAGCGAGTATACCGATGCCGACGTATGATGTGGAAGATTCCTTCTGGCATGATTGGGCGCGGCTCACGCGGGAAGAGCAGCGTGTGTTTCAACTTGCCCGGCGCAAACTGGTTGCCGACTTGAAGCTGGGCAAAGGGATTCGCGGCGTTCGGAAGGGTCTGCGGATCAAGGGAGTGCAGAGCCGGAAAGAGGTATGGGAGATGACCTGGGCTGATGATGGCCGGGCAACCTTTCAACTCGGCGCTTCTGCCGACGCTGGCGACGTACATGTCATCTGGCGTCGGATCGGCGGTCACGAGATTTTGGATAACCCATGAGAAGCGCGCGATGGGTGATATACTCCGCCGCCAGTGGCATGAACTGCGGCTGAACCTGCGGCCCCGCGAGTTCGCCTACTGGCTGGTTCAGAACTTTCTGCTGCTGGTCTTCACGGGCGCCATGCGGACGCAGGTGTTCGGCGGCGAACACTACGCGCCGCCTGCCCAGGGGACATTGCTGCTGTGCAGCCACAAGCGCGACTGGGATCCGCTGCTCTGTGCCATCAAGCTGTATTATCAGCGCGGCTGGCTCCGGCCCGATGGTCGGCGCATGGCTTTTGTGGGCCGCGAAGACATGTTTTCGCGCGGCTTTCTGGCTGAAATCGTCAGCTATCGTGATTGGCCGCGCTGGACCATGTGGCTGCTGGATCATATCACCCTGACTCCCATCATCGGCCCTCTGCGCGCCTATCCCATCGTGCGCCTGCTGGAGTTCAGCACGCGCCAGTATCTCTTCGAGCTGCGCGCGGAGCAGGGCGATCTGCCGCTGAAGGAGGTCTTCAGCCCCGCGTATTTAGAGCAGCTAGACCAGTGGGCCGAGGCAGCAGCGAAACGTTCCCGTCGCTTCCGTCCACGCCCCAGCCGCGAACTGCGCCTCAGCGACATTCTCACCTGGGACTACCGCGAGCCGCTGATGAGCCGCTTGCGGCGGGGCGCGCTGCTTCCAGAGCGATACGAAGCCTATAAAACGCGCCAGCGCGCGAAAATTGATCGCCAGTTGCGAACCGCCCTGGGCGCGCTGGCGCGGGGCGATACCCTCTGGTTGGCCCCTGAAGGCATGATTACCCAGGACGGCGCACCCCGCCGCGTGCGCGAGAGCCTGCATAGTTTACTTGCCATCATGCCCCCTGATACGCGCATTCTGCCCGTCAATGTGACCTATGATTTCATGACGACAGACCGTATGCGCGCCTGTATCTCCGTTGGCCCGCCGCTCATAAGACTGGAGCGCGCGAGCGACCAACGGGAGCGAGAGGGGCGGCGCCCGGCGCCGTCCAGCGATCCAGGCCGCAGGCTGGCGGACCTGGAACGAAAAGCATTGGGCCAGGCGGTGATCACAGCCATCACCGGCCAGACGGTTGTTACCATGAGCATGCTGGGCAGCCGCTTCCTCCTGGAGCGTCTGCAACAGGAGCCGCCAACCTTCAGCTTCGAGATGGCCCACGCGGCGCTGGCCCAAAATGTGCAACTGCTGGCGGCGCAAGGCATCCGCCTTGAGCGAGGATTAGGCGAGCCGCGCCAGAGAGGGCGACGGCTCCGCGCCTTCCTCGCCTATGGCCTGCGTCACGGGCTGCTCACCCGCCAGCCTGACCAGACCTATCGCGTGAATCCCGCGCCCTTCCAGCAGCAGCGAGAAACCTTCTTCTGGCTGAATCCACGCTATTCAGCCAACGAACTGGCGGCTCTGGAAGGGGCGCTGGCACAGCAGGGGAGGAGCGTCACCGCCAACCAATGAGCCTGCTCCTGGCCCTGCGACGACCAAGGAGCAGCTATGCAGATCAGTCCGCGCCGCATCATCCGTGACCTCATCACCAACCTCAGACCCCGCGAACTTTTTTACTGGACCATCGGCAACGGCGTCTATTGGGGGTTCCACCTGGGTATGCGCGTGCAGTTGTATGGCATGGCCGAACACTACGGCCCGCCTTCCCTGCGGGAAGGGACGCTTGCCTCGGCTGGGCCTCGTCGAGCGAGAGGTCCTCGCTCCCGTTGGTCGCTCGCGCGTCCCTTTTCTGCCACGCTTGTGATTTCTACCCACAAGCGCGACTGGGATCCCATTCTGTTCGCGGCTTACAGCTATTATCATCGCGGCTGGCTCGCGCCTGATGGCCGCCGCATCGGCTTTGCCGGGCGCGCCGACATCTGGGATCGCGGCTTCCTGGCAACCGTCGCTGGCTATCGCAACTGGCCCACCTGGGCGCAGCGCCTGCTGGACGCCACGAGCTTTGCGCCCATCGCCAGCCGCATGCGCGCCTATCCCATTCTGCGCGTCCCTGAATACACGCTGCGTCAATACTTCCGGGCGCTCCTCAAAGAAGAGGGCGATCTGCCATTGAGCGATGTCTTGAGCCTGGAGGCGCTGCTGGCCTTTACCCGTCAAGAGGACGCGCTGACCCGAAGAGAAAAGCCCCAAAGCGAGAAGCGCGGGCATGCCGCAAAAGAAGCGCGCGCGCTTCAACTGAGCGACGTGCTGGGCTGGGACTATCGCTTGCTGACTAACCGGCCAATCTATGCCCAATACCTGACGCCTATCCGCTACCAGCGCCTGCGCGAGCATCTGCGCGAAACGATTGATCAACAACTGGAGCGGCTTTCGCGTTCAATGGAGACGGGCGATACGCTCTGGTTCGCGCCGGAGGGAGCTGTCACGCTGGATGGCCGCGTAATGCGCCTGCGCAGCGGACTTCACAGCTTACTCGATAGGATGCGGCCTGATGTGCGCTGCCTGCCTTCCAATGTGACCTATGATTTCATGACCAGCAAGCGCCGTATAATCGCCTGCCTGGCTGTTGGCCCCGAACTGCTCGGCCTGCGCGACCTGGAGCGGGCCGAACAGGACCAGCAGGTGGCTCGCGCCCTGGCCCGCCAGACGACGGTGACGATGAGCCAGCTTGGCAGCGCGCGCCTGCTGGCGCTTCTGGAACGCCCACCCTATCAGTTTGACCCGCAGGCAGAGGCTCCGCTCCTGCTGGCCGAAGCGCGGCGGCTGGCCGATCTGGGCGCGTGGGTCCAGCGTGATCTCTTGAAGGAGCGGGGGCTGCGCCGTCGCCTGCGCGACTTCATCGCCTATGCTCAGGCGCATCACCTGATCGTCTCGGATCAGCAGGGCGGCTATCTCGTCTCCGCCAAAACGATCAACAACGCCCGCAGCAGCCGCTATTGGGAAAATCCGGTGCGTTACTGCGCGAACGAGCTTGCCGCGCTGGAAGCCGTCCTCCAGCCCCAGGCGGAAGTGACCGGGGCGCTTCAGCCCACTTCTTCTTGAATGCCCGCGACTCTCCTTGTAGCGCCGCCTTCCAGGCGGCTAGACGACTTGCTGTCTGGAAGGCGGCGCTGCAGGTAAACTGCTCCTCTTCAAGCAGATTTGGTATGGCTCCTTGTATATGAAGAGAGACGCTGGCGCTAGCGGTTGTCAGCGGGGCGGGAGTGTGTCGGTCGGTATGCCTGCCGAGAGAGCATATACACTTCGGGAATCAAGAGATCAACGGGAGTCTCAGTTGGCTGCTGGAATGCAGGCGGAACGCGCAGCGCCCTGGCCTGTTGTAGCTCCTGGCGAACATACTTGATGGCAAGGAGGGTTCTCTCCCACTGGTCAGAGTTCTGCTTCCAGTGCTGGGCGCGGCTGAGCAGAGTGTTCAGAGGCGCGGCAACCTGCCAGAGCAGGCTTTGAGGGGCCACCTGCACGCGCGTCTCCAGATCACCATTGGCGATAGCAGCATACGCCTGGGCGATCTCAGCGATCCCTGCCTCCAGTTCCTCTCGCTCCTCATTGCGCCGCCGCTGATGGTTCACGATCTCTTTCTGGAGCGCGACAATCTCTTCAGCGCGGTCAGCGCGGCGAATGGTCGTAATCAAATTGCTCAGAATGACATACGTGACAACCGCCACAATAATTTGCAGTAAGATGGGCAGCGCGAAGACCAGCGAACCCCCGCCGGTGTGTACCATTTGATCATAGTAGGCGGTATGCTTCTGAAACAGCGTGTCGAGAACGATGATAGCGCAGTTCAGCAGCCCCACCAGCAGGGCAAAGACGGGGGGCATAAGCGAGCCTGCCAGCAGAATCGTAATGACGAGCGAGCAGAAAACTGGGACGAACGCCGGGTCAAGATCGTTCCTGAGCAGCGCGCCTGCCACCAGCATCGTGGTGTCGAGGATGAGCAGAAACGCCGCTGCCCGATTGAACCCCAGTTTGTTGCAGACAATGGCGCTTGCCGCGCAGGCCAGCCCGATCACGGCCACAATCGGCCCGCTGGGAGTCACCCGGTTGATGATGGTGTTCACAGCCAGCGGAAAGGTGATGCACACGATGAGCAACGAAAACGTGCTGGTAAGGCGCGCGTAACGGGTACGCTCACGTTCGGCGGGCGTGGTATCCGGCTCTCGTTGGGGGAGAGAGACTCCATACCACCAGGCAAGAAAGGATTTCATCGGTCTTCGCGCAGCAGACGCTCATCTCCTGAGACGGGTGAGAGCAGCCGCGCCCTCCTTCCAGGCAATGTTATCGAAGGGTGTATAAACGCTGCGCTTCAGCGTCGGGGCGCTTCACTCGATCACCTTCAGCGCGTAGAGGTTCCTGAGCGCCTCATCAACAACCTCGGCGGGCAGACGAAGCTGCGCTTTAATTTGCTCCGAAGTGCGCTGTCCATTGACCAGCGCGAGGACCATGCGCAGAATCAAGCGTTGTTTTGCCGAGAAAGGTTCCAGTACGGAGGCATCTACAAGCGCGGATGGCCTGGGCACATAGACGGGAGGCGCTGGCCTTGGGAGAGGCGTCCGATGAGATTTGTTCTCTGGCTGCTTTATGCGCCAATACTCCTGTTCAATGTCAAGGTCCATACGCACCCGCCACTCCTCATTTGCCTTGAGCAATTGATATGCCTGCTCCCCTTCGCGCCAGATACCATCATCGGCTGCCTGGATCAGGCAGCCGATGATCATGGTGTTTCTGAAAAAAAGGTAGCCGGTGCATGGCTCTCGCTGACCGGGTACATTGACCTCAGTAACGAGGAGAGCAGATTGCCCCTGGAGATATTCAAGGAGCGTCTGGAGGTCCAGATAATAGACCTTATCCATAACAACGCGCTACCTGCGTCATGCTCACTATCCGCCAGGGAACGATTCCTGGCGTTCTCAACGAGCCTGAGATGAGATAAACATACACCCACTGTCAAGATACACAAGAGCATTTCTTTCGCGCAGCAGAGCGAACGCCGCGTGTAGCGCCGCCTTCTCGGCGGCCACCCGCGCGCCGAGGCGAACGTTCGCCCGCCAGCGCGACGTTCCCGTAGGCCAACGTTTGTCCGCCGAGACGGCGGCGGTACGGGTAAAGGGCTGGTGGCGCTCAGGCGTGCCTAACCGGTATACGCTGTTTTGGTGGTTAGCCAGTAAGTGGGGTTTCACCCCTCGGCCTCACTTTGTCGGCCTGATGATGATCTTGCCGAATTGCGTGCGAGCGGCCATCATCTGCTGCGCCTCGGCCACCGATTCCAGGGGCAGGGTGCGATGGATGACCGGCTTGAAGCGCCCACTGGCAACCAGCCTGAGCATCTGCGCCAGGTTGCGGCGCGTGCCGCCATAGGAGCCAAAGAACGAGAGTTCTTTAGCGAAGAAGCTCCAGAGGTCAATCTTGCCTTCCGGGCCGCTGGTCGTGCCGCAGATCACCAGACGCCCTTGCCGCGCCAGGCTGGCGACACTTTTCTCCCAGGTGGCCTGGCCGATATGCTCAACGACCACATGCACGCCGCGCTTGCCGGTTAGCCGCCGCGCTTCCTGGGCGAAGTCCTGCTCGTTGTAGTTGATCACGTCGTCAGCGCCCAATTCATGCGCCCGCTGCAATTTTTCGGCGGAGCCAGCGGTGGCGATGACGCGCGCGCCGGTCAATTTAGCGATCTGAATGGCTGCGCTGCCCACGCCGCTGCCCGCCGCGTGGACCAGCACGTCTTCGCCGGGCTGGAGTCTGGCGCGCTCGATGAGCATATGCCAGGCCGTGATGGCCGCCAGACCGACGGCGGCGGCGCTGACCGCATCCACGCCTTCCGGCAGCGGGACCAGACTGGCGGCAGGGACTTTGACGTATTCAGCATACGCGCCCTGGCTCATCAAGCCCAGGATGTCGCCGCGCACGCACTCGTTTTCCGCCCCGGCCTGGCAAAACTCGCACTGGCCGCAGAAAAGATAAGGAGCGATAGCGACCATCTGCCCAACGCCAAAGCCTTTCACCTCTGCGCCCAGTTCGGCAATTTCTCCGGCAGCTTCGGAGCCGGAGATATGCGGCATCGGCACTTTGGCTGGCACCCGCCCCTCGCGCACGCGCAAGTCCAGATTATTCACCCCACAGGCCAGCACTTTGATCACCGCTTCGCCTGGCCCGGCCTCCGGGCGCGGCACGTCCTCATAGCGCAGCGCCTCTGGCCCGCCCTGCTCATGGAATACTATCGCTTTCATAGTCGCACGCCTGCCTTTCAGATCAGAAGAGCATCTGGGTTTTTCTGTATTCTAACAGAAAAAAAGCGGGCGTGGCCTGATGGCTGAAAAACACCTGGAAAGAACCGACTCACCGCGCCGCAACCGCGTAGCCACGCGCCATATGACCGGCGCGCCTGAGCAGGAGCATCTGCCCAAAGAAGCTGGAGGAGAGCGGTTTCACGATATAATCATCCGCTCCCGCCCGAAAGGCGCGCACCTTGTCTCTGATCGTGGCTCGCTGGGTGACGCAGGCAATCAGGATGCCTTTCAGGGCCGGATCGGCTTGCAGGTGCTGGATGAGGGCAATCCCATCGCCATCAGGCTGGTTCAGTTCCAGAATGACCAGAGCGGGCCGTTCGCAGAGAATCGCCCAATACGTTTCGCGCAAAGAGCCTGTGAGGATGCAGCGGAACCCCTGCTGAAGCGAGATGGCGATGCGCTGCTGATAAAACATATCTGGATCGGCCACTACCACCGTGGGAAGAAAGTTTCTGAACATGCCGCTCTTCTTTCCTGACTCATTACTCTTCCAGGACCAATTCGCCACTCTCTTGAGCCAACACTTGCAGGCGTTGGGAGCGTTCGCCCGCGCTCATAGCGATGGCTTGCTGCACCGACTTGACCAGCTTGCGCGGCGTGACCGGCTTGATCAGATAGTGATCAGCGCCAGAGGCCAGCCCGGCAAACCGATTCTTGTCCTGGTCCAGCGCCGTCAGCATGATGAGCGGCGTGGCGGCGGATTCGGGATCACCGCGCAGCGCCTTCATCAATTGATAGCCGTCCAGACCGGGCATCATCACATCAATCACCATGCAATCCGGGCGTATCTCAAAGAACTGTTCGAGTCCTTGTATGCCATTCTCTGCGCCCACGACGCTGAAATGCCCCAGCAATTCAAGCCCATCGGTAAGAAGCTGAAGCAGGTCAGGGTCATCATCCACCACCAGAACGGTGTGGCGCTTATCCTCGGCAGCAACCATGCGTTCGTCTATCCTTTCTCTCTCTGTCACTGGTTTTCTGTTACTGGTTGGCCGCGACCTTGCCTGGCCCCCTGGAGAGGCGTCCTGCAATTGCCTCCTCTTGCCTCTCTCTGGAAGCCTCTGGCGGGAATCCGGGGAGGACGGCCCCGGCGTCCCCAGCAGGGGTGGGCAGGCGCAGATAGAAGGTGGAGCCTTCTCCTGGGACGCCGCTGCTCTCTACCCAGATGGCCCCGCCCATCGCTTCGGCAAAGACCCGACACAGGTACAGCCCAAGGCCGGTCCCGCGAATGCGCGAGGCCATGTCACGCGGCAGGCGCACGAAGCGGCGGAAGAGCAGCGCGTTTTGTTCGGGAGGGATGCCCAGCCCTTCGTCCTGCACCGTAATCTCAACGGGCGAGCGGCCCAGGCTGGGGTTTCTTCCCCACCCCGGCAGGATCGGACCCCGCTCCGCTATGGTTCGCGCCTGCACCTGGATCGTGGTCCCTGGCGGGGAGTATTTGAGCGCATTCGAGAGCAGATTGGTCAAAATCTGTTGCAGCCGGATGGCTTCACCCCAGATCGTCAACTCTTCGGGAATGCGCACAATGAGCGCCCGCTCGCTGAAGTGTTCCTGATGGGGATCGACGAGCGTGAGCGCCGCCTGAACTGCCGCGCTGACGTTGACAGCCTGGGGGACGAAATCGCTGGCCTCCTGATCGATCCGCCGCACGTCCAGAATGCTCTGCAACAACTGCACTAAAGACGCGCTCGCCCGGCGCGCCCGTTCCAGCATCTCTCTGCGCTTCTCGAACTGAACCTGCTCTTGCAAATCGTCGAGGAGTTCGATATAGCCCTGCATGGTCATCATCGGCGTGCGCAGTTCGTGATTGATGCTGGTGATGAACTGATCTTTCAGTGCCTCCAACTGCTGGGCGCGCGCGGTGGCCGCCTGCGCATCAAGCAGATCGCGCATGGTGAGGGTCTGGCGCAGGATGATGAGTAACGCGACCAGAAATATGAGCAGTTCCAGCAGGCGCGTCACGCTGGCCGGGGCTGTGCCTTCAGTCAAGGCCAGCAGACCGAAGAGCGCCACCACAGGGCTGGCGAGCAAAAAGAACTGGCCTAGCATGCGGGGGCGGCGCAGCGTGTCGGCAGGTCTGGTGAACTGTTCCAGCCATCCCCACTCAGAGTCGGCGGCCTCGCTCCTGGTAAGCAGCGCCAGCGGAGCCAGGCCGAACGCGCAAGCCCCGGCTATCCAGAAGAGGTCAACGATGGGCAGCCCGGGCGAATAAGCGTGAATCCCCGGCAGGGTCAGATAGCTAAACAACGCATCGGCGCAGGCAAAGCAGAAGAAGCCCCCCACCAGCCAGAAGAAGGCGAAGCGATAGGTCTGCTGGACACCCCGCGCCAGCAAGGCCACCAGCGTGAACAGGGCAGCGACATCCACCACCGGCAGCGCCATCGCCCCATAGTCCACCTGCGCTCCGCTGGTGATGCGTGGGGCGATCAACACAACCAGCGCGGGGCCAAACAGCGCCCCGGCGACGATGCAGGCGTCCAGCGCCACACGCGCCAGCCTGACGCCAGTTGTCTCAATCGCCGGGAACAGGATGGCCGCGCCCGCCCCCAGCACAGAGAAGGGCAAGAAGAAGGTCGCCGTCCCGCCCAATCTGGGGAGGGTATGGCGGGTGGCCGGGAGCCAGGGAACGATGACTTCGGCGCAGGCGTAGCCAACTTCTGCCAGGGCCATGCAGCGCCAGGCCCAACGCTCTCGGCCCGGCTCCGCTCGCCTGCTCGCCCCAAAGCTACAGGCGGCAGCAAAGAGCAGGCCCAGGACCAGGGCTATCTCGCTGATCGCCGCTCCCACAGGCGCTGGCGTGAACGCCATGAAGACGGCGAGCAGCGCCATCAGAGTCGCCAGGATTTTGGGCCGGGTCCAGAACTGGGCAGCGCGGAATCGCGCCAGCCCTGGCCTCTGAGGCGCTGGCTCTGCGGCAGGCCGGGGCGAGAGACGGGGAGAAGGGCCAGACGGCAATAAAGAACGCATTCCAGAGGTCTCCTTTCCTCGTCTGTAAAGCGCCACGCTGCCAGTGCGCTTACCCGGTCATTGCGTGTCCACCTCAGCAAAATAGAGGCCAATATCCTGCTGGCGGCCTGACGCTTCCATGAGGATTGCGCCCACAAAAAACATGAGTCATCCCGAATTTTCTCTGCTGTGTTGTTTTGCTGGTAGGATGCGCGAATGCCACAGGTGTAGCGCCGCCGGGACGGCGGCCAAACGCTGGCACGTGGAAACGCTGAACGTGCAGCCCTGGTCGCCAGTGAGGCGTTTGGCCGCCGGGACGGCGGCGCTACGCTCGGTACGGTGCGGCTTTCCGCCAGCGAAGCTGCAAGCCAGGAGCATTGACCAAAACGGTCTAGAAAATTCGGGATGACCCATGTCACCCGCAGCCTTGTCTAGCCTGCGCCTATGCTTCGGCGCTTTTGGGCCGGGCTGCTGGGGAACTGATGCGTTCGCCGAAGAAGGACAGTACGCGCTGCCAGGCGTCCGCCGAGGCAGCGGCGTCATGGTGTGTCCCCTGGTCGTTGAAGAACGAGTGCTGCGCGCCCGGATAGATTTTGATGTCGCGCGGGATGTTGTACTGCGCCAGCGCGGCATCCAGCTTCTGGCCGGCTTTGGCGGTGTAGTCCTTTTCGGGGTACGAGCCGACCACCGGGCAGGCGCGCTCCACCGCCTTCAGCGGGCGCGGATTGCTCCCATAGAAGGGCGCGATGGCTTTGAGCCGCGCATCGGTGCAGGCCCAGGCAATGGCGAACCCGCCGCCCATGCAGAAGCCAATCGCGCCCACCCGCTCGCTGTCCACTTCTGGCTGCTCGCCAAGGTGATCAAGCGCGGCGCTCAGTTCGTTCAAGCCGCTGTGCTTCAGCGGCGTGACGAGCATTGCGTACATGACGCGAGACATGCACAGGGCGCGATTGCGCCCGGCAAAGAGATCAACGGCCAGCGCGGCGTAGCCCTCGCGGGCGAAGCGGCGCGCGATGTCCTTGATGTTCTCGTTCAGGCCAAAAATCTCGTGGATCATCACGATCCCAGGGAACGGCCCGGTTCCTTCCGGGCGGGCATCGTAGGCGCTGCGCGTGGTCTTGCCAAAGGGAAAGCTGATGGTCTGGTCGTGAATTGGCGCGGCTGTACTCATAAGCTCTCTCTCCTTCTGGTCTCTCTTTACAAGGCGAAATCACAGGGCGAAATCGGCTGGGACCGGCTCGGCCTCGGCATCTGGCTTTTGCTCACTCTCACTGGTCGGCTTGTTGCTCTTGCGCAGCGGAATCTCGCGCAGGAAAAGCGTCAGGATGAAGCAGAGGACCATCATCCCCGTGCCGATGAGGAAGAGGTCTGTCAGCGCCGATGAGAAGCTGGTCTTCACTGCTGCCTCAAGCTGCTGCAAGAGGACCGGCGCTTGCTGGCCGAAATGCGCGAAGATCTGCTGAACGTCAATGCCGCTGCCGCTGCTGCTCTGCCCGACATTGGTCAACTGGCTGATCGGAATGAAGGGCTTGAGGGCCGGAGGGATATTCGCTTGCAGGTTACTGGTAAAGGTATTGGTCATCACCGCGCCCAACACCGTCAAGCCAATCGTGCTGCCGATGGAACGGAAGAAGGTGAGCGTGGACGTGACTTCGCCCAGGCGCTGGATGGGGAAGGCGTTTTGCACCACAATGGTGAACAGGCTCATCATGACGCCGATGCCCAGGCCAGTGATAATCATGTTGCGCACCAGTTCGCCGTCAGTCGTATGCGGGTCCATACGCGAGAGCAGGAACATGCCCGCTGCGGCCACGACGAAGCCGGAGAGCGCCAGCACTTTGTAGCGCCCGGTACGCGAGAGCAACTGGCCGCCGACGATGCTGCTGAACATGAAGCCGAGCATCATGGGCGTCAGAACCTCGCCTGAATTGGTCGCCGACTCCCCCAGCACGTCCTGCACGAAATAGGGCAGGAAGAGGATGGCCCCGAACATGCCCCCGCTCAGCAGGAACGTCGTCACCGTCGAAACCGTGAAAATGCTGTCCCTGAAGAGGCGCGGACTGATGATTGGTTCAGCGGCGCGCAGTTCAATGATGATAAAGGCGGCCAGCATCACTGCTGCGAACGCAAAGAGCGCGATGCTCTGCCAGGAATCCCAGGCAATCTGATTGCCGCCAAACGAGACCGCCAGCAAGAGCGGCACCGACCAGAGGATGAGCGCCGCAGAACCGAGATAGTCAACCTTGTGCTGGCGGTGCGTGAAGCGGCCTGGGATGGTCAGCCCGGCGGCCACAAGCGCGACAGCGCCAACGGGCATGTTGACGTAGAAGACCCAGCGCCAGCCCCAGTTATCGGTGATCGCCCCGCCCAGGAGCGGCCCCAGGATGGTTGCCAGGCCAAAGACGGCGATAAAAAGACCCTGCCACTTGCCGCGCTCGGACGGAGGAAAGATGTCGCCAATGATCGCCTGGGCAATCGGCATGAGCGCGCCCGCGCCCAGGCCCTGAATGCCGCGATAGATGATCAACTGTGTCATGTCCTGGCTGGTGCCGGAGAGCGCCGAGCCGAGCAAGAAGAGGATCATCCCGCCCATGAAGAAGATACGTCGGCCATAGATGTCCGACAGCTTGCCATAGATGGGGACGCCCACCGTCGAGGCCAGCAGATAGGCGGTGTAGACCCAGATGATGTTCTGGCCGCCCAGGTCGGCGATCACCCTGGGCATGGCGGTGCCAACGACGGTCTGATCGAGGGCTGCCAGCAGCATGCCCAGCATCAGGCCAACCAGAATGGGGACGAGCCGCTGCTGGCTGAGTTGGGTACCGGCGCTTTCAGCCGAAGCCCCCATCCCGGCGGCTGAATCGAGCGTAACGTCCTGTGCCATACGTGTGTTGCTGCTCCTTTGCTTTATCTCGATATAACACGATATATCGAGATATAACTGATTAACCCCTCTTTGTCAAGAGGCAAGAAAAAGGCGCGCCGCTCATCCTGCTGCGGCGGGTGATTGAGCGATGTCGCGCTCAGCGATGGCGGCCAACGCTGTCAGCCCGCGTGTCAGGGCAGCCAGATCAGCCGGGTTCATAGTCTCCAGCCAGCGCACCATGCGATCTTGTGGCCCGCTCTGGCGCAGTTGCGCCACCAGATCGCTGCCAGCCTGGGTGGGCGCGACGAGCGTGCGCCGCCGATCTTCGGCGTCTTCGGTTCGTTCGGCATAGCCAAGCTGCACCAACTGGTCCACCAGGACGCTGGCGGTTGGTTTACTCACTTCCAGGGTTTCCGCCAGCGCGCTGATGTTCATCTCCTGGCGCGCTGCCAGTGCTGCGAGCGTTTTGAGCTGGCCCATCGTCAGGTCCAGGTGAATCCACTTTGGCATGGCGGTGCGGAAGAGTTCATGCGAGATCATTTTTTGCGCGGCAAGTACCTCACGAAAGGGGGCCGCGCGCGCTGAGAAGTCTTCCATCGGATTCCTCCAGTCCGGTTCTTGTTTTATTATAGCAAAATAATTTATATTTTGCAAATCAATTTGGAACGAAGAATCATTCTCTTCTCCCTACCTGATCTGCCTTGTCAGAAGAAGAACAGCGGGGCGTGTTAGGGCGCATCCAGCCAGCAGTAATCGTGCGGCGGGTTCGCGCCGAGCAGCGAGAAAGGGACTTCTGGCTGGTCGGCGCGCAGCAGGTGGCGCGTGACCGCCGGATTGCGCGCGTAGAAGCGCCGGGCCACGCGCCGCGCGCTGCGCCAGGAACGAAAGCGCACGCGCATTTCTTCTGGCATGGGCAGCGCCACGTAATGGAAGCCATGCGCGGCCAGCCAGTGATAATCCTGCGGGCGCGGCCAGATGAAGATGATCTTGCCGCCGCGCCGGGTGACGCGCCGCAGTTCGGCCAGCCCGGCTTCGCCGCCTTCGTCTGGCTCCGCCGTGAAGGCCGAGCAGGCTAGCGCCGTATCAACGCTCCGCGCAGCCAGCGGCAAGGCGTCGAAGCGTCCACGCAGCGGCGTAATCTGGCGCGCGCCGTAGCGCGCCAGTTTGTTCTCCAGCAGATGCAGCAGACCGGGCGAAGGCTCGACGGCGTAGACATGGCGCGCGCCCTGACGCAGCGACTCGAATGTGGCCCGCCCGCTGCCTGCCCCGGCGTCCAGAATGATTTTGTCGCGCAGGTCCGGGCGAAGCTGGCGAAAGAGATCGGGATGCAGCCGCTCGCCCTCGGTCAGTTCCTCGTAGAGTTCGGGGGTCTTCCAGTAGGTCAGTTCCCAGAAGAGGTGGTCCAGCAGCCGCCGACGCGCCGCCTCCACCGCTTGCGGCGGGGCTGGCTCTTGCAGCAGCGCCCGGAAACGCGCCCGCTGCCGCCGGGGCAGGGCGCGTGTGATGTGCTCCACCAGCGGCGGGGGCGCATCGTGCAGGCTGCATGCCAGGTCATCTACGCGCACGCCGGGCGCGTCGCTGGTCATCAGCTCGCGCAGCGTTTGGTCGTCGAAGACCAGGAGGTCATCCAGGCCAAACGGGTTGGCAAACGCCGATACGCCCTCCATTGGCTGCTCCAGCCTGACGGCTTTGACCAATCCTTCGACCACTGCTTGCGGAGGACTGGGGTAGTAGTTGTGCAGCTTGGTCTCCAGCCAGCTATCGGCGTCCCTGCCTGCTTCTTCTGCCATCACGCGCCTCTTCTGGCCTGTTCCAGCCTGAACCACGGTGTCCATCTTGAGTTTGCGCATGAACTGTGCCAGGCGGCCAGGCGGATATGCCTGCACGCAGGGTGATGGACACGTTGGGCCACTGGGCGGGCTGGCGGCGCAGCCTCCAGGCGCGAATTCATTCGCCTGTGGACTTGTATATTGCTCTGGCCTGGCCGCGTCAGCGATCAGGTGAAGATGACGCAGCCGCGCTGTTCGAGACGGTGAAACCACGCGGGAACAGAGGCCAGCTTGTTCCAGCGCAGATCGAGCTTTTCGAGGCTGGGGAGGTCTCCAAGACACGCGGGGAGCGCGATCACCCTGTTCCCGCGCAGATCGAGTTGCCTGAGATTGCTGAGGGTGCCCAGCGATTCCGGCAGCGCCATCAAGCGGTTATTGCGCAGGTCAAGGTGTGTGAGATGCGTCAGGCTGCCTATCGTGTCTGGCAGCGTCGTCAGCCGGTTGTTCATCAGGTGTAGTTCTTTCAGGTTGGTCAGCCTGCCCAGGGCTGCGGGGAGCGCCGTCAGTTCATTATTATAGAGCCGCAGTTCGATGAGGCTGCTGAGTCTTCCTATCGTTTCAGGCAGGGTCGTCAGACGATTGTCCGTGACGTTC
Source organism: Ktedonobacterales bacterium (assembly GCA_036557285.1). NCBI lineage: Bacteria > Bacillati > Chloroflexota > Ktedonobacteria > Ktedonobacterales > Ktedonobacterales bacterium. The sequence continues at coordinate 190,704 of DATBHW010000003.1, read as the reverse complement.
AGATACCGGAGGCGGCTCAGACGCTCAAAAAGCGTGGGCGGGAGCGCCGTCAGATGATTATTGCTGAGGTAGAGAAAATGGGTGAGATTGGTCAGCCCGCCCAGCGCCTCCGGCAGCGCCGTCAGGTTGTTGTGGCCTATATCCAGCGTGCGCAGCCGGGTCAGCCTGCCGATACCTTCGGAGAGCGCGGCCAGCCGGGTTTCTGCGACGATGAGTGACTGGAGGTTGACCAACTGCCAGAACGACTCCGGCAGCGCCGTCAACTGATTACGGCCCAGGCGTATCTCGGTGAGTTGGGTGAGTTGGCCGATACTGACGGGAAGCGTCGTCAGCGGATTGCCGTAGACGCTCAGGACTTTGAGGTTGGCGAGCTGGCCGATGCTTTCGGGCAGGGCGGTCAACTGGTTGGCGTCGAGATGCAGTGCTTCGAGCCGCGCCAGGTTTCCCAGCGATTCGGGGAGTGAAGTCAACTGATTCTCATCGGCGTAGAGATGTTTCACGTGAAACATTTTTCCCAGCGATTGGGGCAGAGCGGTAAGCTGGTTGCCGGTCACGTCCAGGCGTCGAAGCCTCATGAACTGGCCGAGCGATTCAGGGAGCGAGGTCAGGCCGCAGTAGCGCAGGGAGAGGGCGGCAACGGCATTCTTTTCGATGAACACGCCTGTATGACGATTCTGAAGCTCAAGCTGGTTCTGGAAGACGGGAATGGTTGCGCCTTCTTCAAGAGCGCCATGCTGCTGAAGTGATGCCGCCAAATCCTGAAGGGCGGCCAGTTCGGCGGTTGGGAGCGCGGCGCGCTGATGCTGGTTTGGGTTTTCACCTGGCATAGCTGCTTCCTCATTCGTAGCTATTCTATCATTATTGCCTCTTCTGTTGGCGCGGCGCGGGGCGCCCGCACTCTCGCTCCCGTTGGTTGCTCGCGCGTCCCTTCCAGGCGGCTGGACGCTGGCCTGCCGGTACGTTGGCCCTGGGGGCGAACGCTCGCGCTGGCGAATCGTTGGCCGCCAAGATGGCGGCGCTACAAGTGATAACCCCGATAGGTGGGGAACCAGGGCAAACGGTTCTAGCAAACATGAGGTGTTGGCAAGCGAGGCATGTTACTTGTAGCGCCGCCGTCCCGGCGGCTCAACGCTGCGCCAGCGCGAGCGTTCGCCCCCAGGGCCAACGTACCGGCAGGCCAACGCTGGCCGCCGGGACGGCGGCGCTACCAGTACACCGCCCCGCAGCCCCCTGTCGCAGGGACGGCGGCGCTACCAGTACAGCGCCTCGCAGCCCCCTGCCGCCGGGACGGCGGCTCACCGCTGCGCCCTGGCGAGCGTTCGCCCCCAGGGCCACGGCGCCAGCAGGCCAACGCTGGCCGCCGGGACGGCGGCGCTACCAGTACACCGCCCCGCAGCCCCCTGCCGCCGGGACGGCGGCGCTACCAGTGGCCCCCGATAGGGGGTGGAACCGGGGCAAACGAGCCTCTTGACGGCTCAGCCATACTACTCTAGAATAGGCTTGTTTGATAGAGAGATGGGCCAGATGATGTGTGTCTGGTCGGGAGCGAGGGAAAAAGCCAATGGCTGATCGTGTCGGGGAACAATTGGGGAATTATCGCCTGCTGAAGTTGATCGGGCGAGGCGGCTTTGCGGATGTTTATCTAGGCGAGCATGTGCGCCTGGGCAATCAGGCAGCTATCAAGGTGTTGCAAACGCGCCTGGAAAGCGAAGATATTGAGAGCTTTCAGCAGGAGGCGCGCACGATTGGCCGCCTGACGCACCCCAATATCGTTCGTGTCTTTGATTTTGCGGTGCAGGATGGTACACCATTTCTGGCGATGGATTACGCGCCCAACGGCACGCTGCGCCAGCGTTACGAGAAGGGCGCGCAGGCGCCGCTGGATGCTATCATTGTGTACGTGAGGCAGGTGGCTGACGCGCTGCAATATGCCCACGAGCAGCGGGTGGTCCACCGCGATGTGAAGCCTGAAAATATGCTGATCGGGCGGCTGAATGACATCTTGATCAGCGACTTTGGCATTGCGGTGGTCTCGCAGAGTTCGCGCTACCAGACATCGAAGGAGATGGTGGGAACGGTGGGCTATATGTCCCCGGAGCAGATTCAGGGGCATCCGCGCCCGGCCAGCGATCAATACTCGCTGGGCGTTGTGGTCTACGAGTGGTTGTGTGGCTCACGGCCCTTCAGCGGGAGCGTGACTGAGGTGGCGACGCAGCATCTGGTGGTCGCGCCGCCGCCGCTGCGGAAGAAGGTTCCCACGCTTGCGTCGGCGGTGGAGGATGTGGTGATGACGGCGCTGGCGAAAGACCCCGACCAGCGTTTTGGCAGCATGCGCGCTTTTGCTACCGCGCTTGAAAACGCGGCCCACGCGGAGCCGTCGATCTATTCGCTTTCCACGCAGGTGAACCCGCCAATCATTCCGCCTCTGCCGGGTACGCCATCCGGCCCTCATACACCATCCGGCCCCAATGCGCCAGCGGTCTGGTCCGGGCCATCGGGCGGCCCCGGATCGGGGGCTTCTGTTCCGTCAGGCGGCCAGGAGTCGGACAGCACGCCTTTTGCGCCGACGATTGCCGAGTCGCTGCCCGCCGGGGGAGCCTGGGGCGATGCTGAGACTGTTCGCTCTTCCCAGGCCGTTGGCTCTCAGCCATCGGGCGGTCCGGCGCCCGCTATGTCAGATATGTATGGCAATCCCTCGCATCCCTGGCCCTATGGGGCGCTGCCAGGCGGTCCCCAGGTGGACTTTCCGCCGCCGCCGCCACCACCGCCACCGGGCGCGCGCTCGCCAGGCAGCTATTTTGCGCCAGCGGCGCCTGTAGTTACTGCTCCGCCGCCCAAAGCGCGCCGCAGCCCGGTCTTGTGGATCGTTCTCGCGCTGATTGTCTTGCTGGTTGGCGGCGGCAGCGCCACAGCCTACGCGGTGCTGACGACACCGCACCCATTTATTACGGTCACGAGCAATGCGACGGGTTCGGCTCTGAGCGTGCCGCCGGATACGATCTTGCATATCAGCGGAGAGAAGTTTTCCGGCAACTCGACGATTACTATTCTGCTGGATGGGGCGCGCGCGCCGGGCGCACAGCTTGTGCAGAGCGATGGGAAAGGTTCGTTCACGACCGAGGTGACGATTACGGATGACTGGACGTTCAATACACATACCTTGACGGCTAAGGACGCCAAAGGCTATGTCGCGCAGAACAGTGCTTCCATTGTGGTTATTCCCCAGCCTGTGCTGGATGTACACAGCGATTATCAGGATGGTACGACTCCGGCTGGCTCATCCAGTACCAGCTTTACGATTACCGGGAGGCGCTTCGCGCCCAACTCAACTGTAACCTTCCTGCTGGATGGGGGGACGCTGCCGGGCAGCCAGCCGACGCTAACCGACGCCAGGGGACGGGTGGAGGTGACGCTGACCGTTACCGGCGACTGGACGCTGGGCAGGCATACGATTACGGCGCAAGATGACCAGGGACATAGCACGCAGACCGCCGCTCCGGTAGAGATCGTTCGTCAGGGAGAGGCTGGTACGCCTGGGCCGCATGGCGCGCCCACCGATAACGCGACCTTCAACATCAATGTGACGATACATACCAAGAACGCCAGCACTGGCGAGGCAGAAACCTTTACCATGACGCTCGATGTGAGCAATGGGAAGGTCTGTGATAACAGTACTGATACTGGCGAGCCTCAGCACTATAAGCAGACATTCTCGGATGGCACCTTCTACAATGAGACGTATGTCTTGAAGTGCAGCGGCACGTATAAAGCGGGCCATCTGGTCTATACCCAGACGACTACCCAGGATACGTTTGATCTTTCCGATGGGGGCTTGTGCGTAGGGGAAACGCCCCGCGTCAGCATCCGCCTGGTAGGCAATTTCAGCAGCACAACGAAGATTTCCGGGACGTTTAGGAACGATGCCGAACGCATTACGTGTCCCAGGATCGTGACGTTCTATCTGCTTTCGTCGAACGCTCAGACTGGCACATGGACGGGAAACGCCTAGCGAGCGGTCAAATTACCTGTAGCGCCGCCTTCCAGGCGGCTGGACGCTGCGCTGGTGCGAACGTTTGCCCTCCAGCGCGAACATTCCGGTAGCTCGACGTTGAGCCGCCTGGAAGGCGGCGCTACGAGTCGAAGACGCAGGCATGAGGAATCGGGCAGCCCAGAGATGATGGGGCTGCCCGACTTGACGCGCTGAGCGCGCTAGAGGTCTTGCGCTTTGCGCGTGGTGGCGGCTCTGGCTAGACGCATGTGATCGTAGGCTTCCTGGAAGCGACCCCGGTCTGCCAGGAACTTGCCATATTTTTCGTGTGCGCGGCCAATCAGGTCTTTATCCGCCGTCTGCTCGAAGATGGAGATGGCGCTGCTCAATTCGCGCTCAGAAGCCTCGTAGTCTTCTCTGGCCTCGTGAGCAATCGCCAGCGTCAGGTGAAGCTGGCCCTCGGTGCGCTGATCCTTGCTCTCTTTCACGACTTCCAGACCCTCGCGGGCCATCTCGATGGCTTTGTTGTGGTCGCCTCTGGCAATGTGCATGGAAGCGAAGTTGCCCAAGGCGATCCCACGAGTGGAGGCATCGCCAGTGCGCTGGGCCGCGCCCAGGCTTTGGCGAAGGTTGGCTTCGGCTTCGTCGAACTGTCCCAGGTTGACCAGGACTTGCCCAAAGAGGGAGCGTAGCTGCGCGGCCAGGCGCATATTCTCTTGCAGCTCGAAGGCGACCAGCGCCTTCTGTAAGTTGGTTCTGGCGCGGGCGAGGTCGCCGCTGTCTTTGTAGGCCAGCCCCAGCCCCCAATAGATCGGCCCTTCGGAAGCGAGGCTTTCGGCGTCATTTGCCTGTTTGCTGGCTTGTTCGTAGAAGCCGATGGCTTCGCTGTAGCGGTTGAGCAGCAGATAATCGTGGCCCAGGGCCATGTACATGCGCAGCTTGAGTTCGGGGTCGGTGACGACGCCTTCGCTGATGGCGACGAGGCCGCGTCGGTGATATTCGAGCGCCATCTCTGGCTGGCCCAGTTCATAATAGGCTGAGCCGAGGAAGCAGCGGAGCCGTTCGGCCATTTCCGCTAGCTGGCCTTTTTGTGAGAGGGGCGCCTGCATACGCAGGTTCTCGGCGAGGTTGAGGCCCTTCTCTAGATGGGCGATGGCGTCATGATGGGCTTGTTTGAGCATCCAGGCCCACCCGGACAGAAAGTACCATTTGGGTCGCTGCGAGACGCTGAGTTCATCCAGCGTCTCGGTGGCGCCGAGCCGTTCCAGGGCGGCATCTGGATTGCGCTGCCGGATGAAGCCCTCCGCTTCGCTGAGCAGCAGGCTCATAGTTTCTTCGCGTACCATGCGCTCGCGTTCGGGGGTGGAGCGCAGCGAGGCGGTGCTTTCGGCCAGCGCGCTCAAATCAGCTTCGCTTTCACCCAGGAAATAGGACATGGGCAGCCCAAGCCGCTCCGCCAGTACACCCAACGCCTGGACCGATGGGGTCATTTTCCCGCGTTCAACGGCTGAGATGTAGCTCTTCGAGTAGGTATCGCCCGCGAGCTGCTGCTGTGTTTTGTTGGCGGCAATGCGGGCCGAGCGCACGCGCTCAGCAATGGTCATGGTGTCGCTGTGCCCACCATCAGGCATGTTTGCCACGTCTTCTGGTGGGGTGTGGTCAGACGGTTGATTGTTCATAGTTTTCCTAGCGCCCTTCCTCGCCTGGTGTCCTTGAATCGGGGCTTCTCCTTTCCTTTGTCAAGGGGAAATCTATTGGTTTTTTTAGAGCATGAGCGAGGGTATCTCCTTGCACATGCTACAAGGTTTACTTACCGTCACAGACCGCCTGTAGAATGTACAATCACAAGAAGATTAAAGAGATTGTACATCCAGGCTTCAAGAGTTGTCAAGTAGATAGAGCAGAAAAATGTTATAAACCTATCATAACTTAACCCCGACTCCTATAACTCGTTCTATAGAACAAAAGTCTACCATCAACTATGGCTTCGCCCCGCTTGATCTCTTGACAGTCACGGTGTTTTAATGTATCATAATTATGCAACACTGAGACAAAGGAGGAATGGGATGCCGAAATGGCTCGATGTCAATCCACGCAGCGGTGTGCCTCTCTATGTGCAACTGATCGAACAAATTAAGCACGCATTGGAGATTGGCGCGTTGCAGGCAGGCGAGCAGTTGCCCACCGTGCGCCAACTGGCTAGCGAGCTAACGATTGCCCCTAATACCATTATGAAAGCTTATGAGGAATTAGCGAGGCTCGGATTGATCGAGAGCAGAGCGGGAGTAGGAACTATCGTGGCGACGAATATGGATGCCACGCTGCGCCAGCAGCAGCGGGATGCTTTTTTCGGTCGCTTGCAGGCGCTGGTGCGCGATGCCGCTCATCTGGAGATTGATGAGGGGCAGTTGCGCGCTGCGTTCGAGCAGGCGCTGCGCCGATACTATCAGGAGGAGCAGCAGGACGCGGAAGGAGCGATGGAACGATGGCAACGCTAGGCCAGGGCAACATTGAAAGGAGTGTGGAACTCTTGGATAGCAACAGCAGGGGGGTGTCGGCTGATCAGGAGTCGGCAGCCGCGATTGAGATCACCGATCTGGTGGTCAGATATGGGACACATCGCGCGGTGGATGGCCTGACGATGCGCGTGCCGGTTGGGTCGATCTTTGGTTTTCTAGGGCCAAACGGGGCGGGCAAGACGACGACCATCAAGGCGCTGCTGGGGCTGCGTCGGCTCGATGGGGGCAGCGCGCGTGTGCTGGGCTATGACGCTGCCAGCCAGAGCCTGGAGATACGGGCGCGCGTGGGGTATGTTTCAGAGGTGAACAGCCTTTATGAATACCTGACCATTCCGCAAATCTGCGCGTTCTGTCGCTCGGTCAGCCGTGAGTGGGACCAGGGGGTGGTTGATCGCTACATTCGTGTCTTTGGGCTGCCTGCGCAGGCGAAGGTGGGGCGATTGTCCAGGGGGATGAAGTCGCAGCTTGCGCTTTCGCTGGCGCTGGGGAGCAGCCCGGACCTGCTGATTCTGGACGAGCCGACGGCTGGACTGGACCCGATTGCGCGCCACGAGTTCTTGAACAAGCTGGTGGCCGAGATTGCCGCCGAGGGCAAGACGGTGTTCTTTTCGTCGCATATTCTTTCAGAGGTGGAGGCGGTGGCCGATTGGGTCGGTATTATCCGGGCAGGGAAGCTGGTGGTCTGTGACGAGCTTGACCATCTGAAGCAGACCCAGAAGGTGTTGAAGCTGACGTATGCGGAACTGCCGCCCCCGTCGGAGCTTGAGGCGCTGCGCGGCCTGCCGACGATTATGAGTCTGGCGCAGGAGGGGCGCAGCGTGCGGCTGCTGACACAGGGCGATGTGGAGGCGCTGGCGCAGACGATTCAGGAGCGGCCCTCCGCGCCGCGCGATGTGGATATAGTTGATCTGAACCTGGAAGACCTGTTTCTGGAGTATATGAAGGAGGGCACTGATGGCCGTTAAAGAACTGATCGAGGCGCGCTGGAAGGCGATCATTGGCATGGTGGCCTGTGTTATCTTTGCGGCGGGGCTGGCCGGGACGTATGATCTGATTAAGCAGTTGTTGACGAACAGCGCGGCTCTTCAGCAGATACCGCAGGCGCTCCAGGGACAGATTCAGCAGCTTCTGGGAGCCTATAATGAGTATGTCTGGGGGCAGTGGTACGCAAAAAACGGCTCGCAGGCGCTGGCCGTTCTGGCTGCGGTGTTGGGCTGTGGGTTAATCGGCGCTGAGGTCAACAAGGGGACGATTTTCTTTCTGTTGAGTAAGCCGGTGGGCCGTGTGCGCGTGCTGCTCGTGAAATATGCGGTCAGCGCCGCACTGCTGCTGGCGATGATTGTTGCGAGCAGCGCGGCGCTGCTGATAACGGCGGCCATCGTGGGGCATCCCCAGCCTGTGGGGGGCGCGGCTATCTCCAGCTTGCTGCTCTGGCTGGGTACGCTCTTTGTGCTGGGTCTGGCGCTGCTCTTTTCGGTCGTGTACAAAGACATTCTGCGTCCGCTGCTCTTTGCGCTGATTATCACTATCGTGACATCCATTCCTGGCTTATTTCCAGGGTGGAGCGATTGGAGCCTGACGGGCTACTGGTCCAGTCAGACGGCCTATCTGGGCCAGGAGTTTCCGATCAAGGGGCTGATCATCTGCCTGGTGGCGGCGGCGCTGCCGGTGATCGCGGCGATTCCGCTGTTCCGCAAACAGGCGTATTAAGAGAAGGGGGCTTTGTATGCTGGTCGTAACGACTGAGGCGATTGCGCACTATCGCATTGTGGAAACCAAGGGAGAGGTCTTTGGGCTGGTCGTTCGCAGCCGGGGCCTGGGCGGCAATATTATGGCGGGTTTGCGCTCTCTGGCGGGGGGCGAGATTAAGGAGTATACGTCGCTGCTGGAGGAGGCGCGACGTCACGCAATTGATCGGATGGTGCAGAACGCTACCGCGATGGGCGCGAATGCCATCGTTCGCATGCAGTTCGATTCGTCGGAGATTGGCAGCACGATGAGCGAAATTGTGGCCTATGGTACGGCTGTGGTTGTGCAGCCAGAAGGGTAGGGACTTATGCTGCGACGTTTGCTTATCGCTTTTGGGTTGCTCGATCTGGTGGTGGCCGGTCTGCTCCTTTTTGTCGCGCAGGCGCCTGTCGTTGTGGTGATCTATCTGGCCGCGAGCGGGGCGGTGATCGCTGGCGCGATCCTCTTCGAGCGGCGGGGATACCGGCCTGGGGTGAATCGGGCGCAGGGGAAGTGGCAGCCCACTGGCGAACGCTTTGTTGACCCGACCACTGGCAAGCTCATGGAGGTGCGCTATAACCCGGAGTCGGGCGAGCGGGACTATGTCGAGTTGGAGCGTCCGGGGTCATGATTGACGCTGCCAGACCATGACGGTGTTATCGCTGGAGGCCGAAGCGAGCATGGTGTTATCGGGCGACCAGGCGACAGAAGTAATCATTTCGCTGTGGCCGGTGAGGGTGTTGAGCGGCGGGCCAGCCTGGTGGGCATCCCAGATGAGTACGGTATGGTCGGCTGAGCCAGCCGCCAGCAGCGCGCCATCCTGTGACCAACTCACGGAGGTCACTACGTCTTTGGGGCCACTGAGCGTGAAAGCCGGTGGGAAACTGGTGTCCACGTTCCAGACGGTGACAACCTGATCGCGCGAGGCGCTGGCGATCTGCTTGCTGTCGGGCGACCAGGAGACGCCGCGCACAAAGCCGGTATTGCTATTGAGCGAGTGCAGCGCCGCGCCACCCTGGCGCCAGTCCCAGATTTTGGTGGTTCCGTCGTTGGAGGCGCTGGCGACCAGTTCGCCATCGGGCGACCAGGCGACATCGTAGACGGCATCGCTGTGGCCGGTCAATATCTGTTTGGGTTGGCCGCCGTGTTGAGCGTCCCAGATGCGCACAGTCTGGTCGGCAGAGGCCGATGCAAGCATGCTGCGATCAGGAGACCAGGCGACAGCATAGACGGTATCGGTATGGCCGAGTAGGGTGAGTTCTGGCGAGCCGCCTTGCAGCGCGTCCCAGATGAGAATGGTTTTATCGGCGGAGGCTGAGGCGAGGTTGATGCCGTTGTTTGACCAGGCCACGCCCTGCACAAAGTCGGTGTGGCCCCGCAGTGTCATGGTGGAAGCGCCGGTGCGTGTATCCCAGATTTTTATCAGTTTGCTATTGCCGCCGCCTGCCAGCAGGCGTGAGTTTGGCGACCAGGCGACACACTGTACCGGCAGCGAGTCGCCGTTGAGCGTGAACAGGGCGGTATAGGGCGAACGCGCGCGATTGAGAAGGAAAGCTGCCCCGCCAAAACCTACAACGGCGACGCCGACGACGCCAAAGCCAACGAGCAGCCGACGGCGAGAGAGCAGCGGGCCACGCTGGACGGGCGCGCGGGGCAACGGTTCGCGGCCAGGGGGAGCGGGGACCAGCGCGCGGCTGCTGTGATCAAGAGGGAGGTCGGGCAGGATATGGCCGGGGGCTTGCAAGCCCTGTGAGCCGGTTGGCCTGCGTGTGCCAATACTGCCCGGTCCACTGGCCCTGCCGGGGTATGCCTGGTGGCTTGAGGTGGGATGTTCTGGCAGCGGGCCGCTCCCTGCGGGCCGCGTCCCTTGCGGGAACAGGGTTCCCGCACTCTCGCCTGCGCTGCGCGGGCCGCTGGGCGCTGGTGTGGGCGCCGAGCCTGCTGGTCCGGTTGCCATTCGGCGCAGGGGCGCTGGCCCCAGGTTGCCGCTGATGGCTGGGGGCAGACCTCTGTTGATATTTGGCCCGCTGGTTGGGCCGCGCAGAGGGGGTTGATTTGGCGGCGCGGGCTGTTCCGGCGGCCAGGGTCTGGCCGAGGGTGGGTGTGGTGGAAGCGAGGGTGGCGTCGCGGTTGGCGCGCTGGTCCCGCCCCAGAAACTGGCTGGATCAACTGGCCTGGTTCGGATGCGCTGCTGGCTTCTTTCAGAGGGCAGGGGAAGCGGCGTCTGACGCCCGGAGAGATCGCAGGCTTGCAGGGCGCGCTCCAGTTCTTCGGCGGTCTGGAAGCGGCGGGCTGGCTCCAGTTCCATCGCGCGCACGATGCAATTTTCTATGGCGAGGGTAAGATGATGATTGAGGCTGCGGGGCGGAGTGAGCGCGCGGCCTCCCTGGAGTCCGGCGCGCTGCTTGAGGCGATCTACGACGGGGATGGGTTCCTGGCCGGTGAGCAGATGATAGAGCAAGGCTCCGACTGTGTAGATGTCTGAGCGCACGTCGGTCTGCGCTTTGCCGCCCTCCAGATGTTCGGGGCTGGCGTAGCCGACCTTGCCGAGTGAAGAGGTGTTTTGGGCCTGACCAGGTTTGTAGGTGCGGGCGATGCCAAAGTCAATGAGGTGCAGTTGGCCTGAGCGGTCCAGGATCACGTTGTCGGGCGAGAGGTCGCGGTAAATGATGGGCGGTGTCCAGTTATGCAGATAGGTCAGCACCTCGCAGATTTGCCTGCCAAGGTTGATGGCTTCGGGCATGGTGACACGGCCCCGGCGCGCCAGCAGTTCGATGAGGGTTTCGCCTTCGACCAGATCGAGGACAATAAAGAGTTGGTCAGGCTCTTCCCAGAAGTCGGAGATTTTGGGGATGGCCGGGTGCCCCGGATGGCTGAGGGCGGCCAGAATATCGCGCTCGCGCTCGAAGAGGGAGCGGCGCTCGGCCCGCTCGCGCAGGTCGGCTCCGGCCAGGGGGCATTCTTTGATGGCAAACCGGCGCGGCAGGCGCAGGTGGCGCGCCTGCCAGACGCGCGCCTGGCCGCCCATACCGAGCGGATGCTCAACCTGATAGGTTCCGTTGAGAATATCGCCAATCTGCATATGCGCCACCTTCTGGTTCGACCTGCTCACCACCCTGGTTCCCTGCTCCAGCAGGAGTGCGCCGCACATATCGTTCGCTTCCACGCTACCCGCTTATTTTATAGCGCGGTGTCAAGATGTGGCCGAAAAAACTGGCTGCCATAGGCCAAAAGTACGGACCACTTGCGCGATGCCCAATTGGCAAAGCGGGATTTTAAGATCGCCTTCATTTGACGAGGTTCCACCAATGATCGGGGGTTGCCGCTGGTAGCGCCGCCGTCTCGGCGGCCAACGGTGGCCTGCTGGCGCCGTGGCCTGGAGGCGAACGCTCGCCCTGGCGCAGCGTTGGCCGCCTGGAAGGCGGCGCTACAGGTGGCCCCCGCTTTTTGGTAGAACCATTTGACGAGCAATCCTTGACAGAGAGAGGGCTTGCAGATACACTGCAAGGAGCAAGTATACATGGGACGTTTAGCCTCGATGTGGGGCAGGAGTAGGAGGCTTTCACAATGGCTCTCCCTGCGCGACAAGATGATGCAAGCCGGGAATTGGCGGTTGCGCAATTTCTGAGTAATTTGCAAGATAGATACTACCTTGTGCAAGGAGATGCAGAAGAAGCGCTCAAACTCTTTCCCTCTCATGCGATTGACACCTGCATTACCAGCCCTCCCTACTGGGCAAAGCGAGAGTACGATAGTACAAGTGGACTGGGTGCAGAAGCGCATTGGGGAGACTACGTTGCGCGGCTGGTGCGCATCTTACATGCGGTGCGCCGCGTGCTACGCCCTGAAGGTTCGCTGTGGCTTAATATCGGGGACACCTATCTCAATAAGAATCTCTGTGGCATTCCCTGGCGTGTTGCTTTTGCGCTTCAGGAGGATGGGTGGATTCTGCGCAATTCGGTGGTTTGGGACAAGGTGAAAGGCAACCCCTGTAATGCAAAGGACAAGCTACGGAACGTTTATGAGCATGTGTTTCACTTTGTTCAGCAAGACAAATATTTCTACGATGTTGATGCTATCCGCAACCCTCCAGGAAAACCCTCTTACCGTGATGGAAAGATTGTGACGCCGACTGGGGTGAGTGGGGCCAAATATGAGCAACAGATACGTGGCAGCAAAGACTTGACGCCAGAAGAAAAGGAAGCTGCTTTGGCGGCGCTTGCCGAGACGCTGCGCAAGGTAGAGGATGGCGCTATTTCTGATTTTCGGATGATTATTCGAGGCGCCCAACGATCTACGCACTCTGACTCAAAAGAGTTCAGTGGCCGCGCGAATGAGCTCCAATCACGCGGCTTTTGCATTCTTCCTTATCATAAGAACGGGAGCAAGCCTGGGGATGTCTGGCATATTATCCCCGAAGATGAATGGCGCAAAGATGCGCACTATGCCGTGTTCCCACAAGAGCTTTGTGAGCTACCTATCAAGGCAACCTGTCCACAGGGTGGTGTGCTGCTCGACCCCTTTGCTGGGACGGGTACGGCCCTTGTCACGGCGGTCATGATGGGGAGAAGGGGTATAGGCATAGATACAAGCGCTCGCTATCTCTTAGAGGCGCGGAGGCGTCTCCAGCAGGCTACCATCGAAAAGCCTACAAAGCCAGAGCAAAGGAGCTTATTTGACGCATGAGCGGCTTCGGTAATCATCCTCTAGAGTTTTATGGAAAACGAGTCGCTCAGGAAACAATAGGAGACTTTGCTTCAGTGATGGCGATGCAGCAATGCCCTTTTCTTGGCAGGCGTTGTGTGAAGCAGCGCAAAAGCGACTCTAACCAGACCATTGGAGCATGCGCCGTTGGATTTCAGGGTAATCCTCTCATCATTTGCCCCCATCGTTTCATTGCCCGCAATCAGATCTTTCTGGATTGCTTTTATCTGCTTACACAGACAGAGCCGGGCCTGGAATATTTTGCTGTTCCAGAGATTTCAATGCCTGGTGGCAATATTGATTATTTTCTTGTAGCTACCAATGGCTTCTTTACATTAGATTATGTCGGTATAGAAATACAATCACTTGATACCACTGGCTCTGGCGGCATTTGGACAGCACGAGAGGATGTGCGTCAGGGATTGCTCGCGCCAGCTTATCCTTATGGGATTAACTGGCGCATGTCGGCCAAGACGATTCTTATGCAGATGCTCCATAAGGCCGATTCATTTCAAGGACTTGGTAAAAAGCTTGTTTTGGTAGTGCAAACCCCCTTCTTCAACTATCTTGCACGCGAGTTTAGAACAGATCATCTGCGTCCAGCAAACAGTGAGGATACAGTCCATTTCCACATTTATGACAGCGTATTGCTGAACTCAGAACTGCATCTCGCCCTGAAACAGCGAAAAAGCACAAGCGCTGAAGGCATTGCAAAAATACTTGTTTTAGGGCGTGAGTCAGAAATAGCGCCTCAAGAGATCCTTGATCGTATCAAGGCAAAGATGGTGGGCGCCCGGCAGATTCAGCCTCCTCCACCTATTGCACATGGTGGTGAGGAAAGTATAGAGTAGTTCTCCTGCTTGTGCCGAATATATTACATTGCTGCTCGATTCGCCAGGCTGGCGAGTTCATGCGCCCGCCTCGGCCCATTGGGCGAGGTGTCTGGCATGCTCGGCCAGCGCCAGGCGCAGTTCGTCCGGCTGCTGGATGACCAGCGGGCAGCCCAATCCGGCCAGCACATGGGCGATCCATTCAAGCTGGTTTACGTAGCAGCGCATGATGACGCCGTTCTCGGTCTCTTCCAGTGTGGCAAGCGCGGGTGGTATCTGACCACGCGCCTCTGCCAGCGTCGTCTTGAGCAGCACGACGACGTGCCATATGCCCGGTGTTCTGGCGATGGCGCGCTCCACGTGTCCCAGCGCGTCGAACGCTGCCGGGCTGGTAAAGGTCTCGTCGCGCAGGCTGGCTTCGATGACGCGATCCAGGCGAAAGACCCGGATGTCTTCGCGCAGTTGGCAATAGCCGACGGTGTACCAGCGCCCTTCTCGATAGACCAGGCTGTACGGGTTGAAGGTACGCTCGGTTTCCTCACCGGCCCACGAGCGATAGCGCAGCCAGACCTGACGCTTCTGGCGCACTGCTACGCCCAACGTGACGACCAGTTCGCTGTTGGGCATGGGGGCAGGCGCGCTCAGCGCCAGCACCAGGCTTTCCTGCACCGCCTGCACGCGCTCGCGCAGCGCGACGGGCAAGACGCGCTCGATCTTCGCCAGCGCGCCCTCTGCGGCCAGGGCGGGTTCCGCCAGGCCCAGCCGTCGCGCGGTGGCGAGGCCCAGCACGAGCGCCAGCGCCTCTTCTTCGCTGAACATCAGCGGCGGCAGCTTAAAGCCGGGTCGCAGCCGGTACGCGCCATAGCGCCCGCGCTCTCCCTCTACCGGGATGCCCAGGTCTTGCAACATGGTAATATAGCGGCGCACGCTGCGCACGTTCACTTCCAGCCGATCTGCCAGTTCTGGCCCGCTGAGCTGCCGCCGCGATTGCAAGAGTTCCAGCGCCGTCAGCAGGCGCGTCGTCGGATGATACACGGCCAGTTCCCCTTTCTCGAAAAATCGTTCTAATCAGGACGGATTATCTCCTGTTTTGATGCGAAAATCAAGAAGGAATACCAAAATGGTTCTCCCAAATCTGAGGTGTTGGCAAGCGAGGCGTGTTACTGGGAGCGCCGCCTCCCTTCGGGAAGGGCCGCTGCTGTTGCCCCGTCCTCTCGCTCCCGGTGGTCGCTCGCGCGTCCCTTCTTGGCGGCCAGCGGTGGCCTGCTGGTCCGCTGGCCTGGAGGGCGCACGCTTGCCAGGGCGCAGCGGTGGCCGCCTGGAAGGCGGCGCTACAAGTGACCCCCGATAATTGGTGGAACCTAGCAAAATGGAGTTGAACACAAAAGGAGGGAATATGATTGCATTTCCAGTAGGCGAAGGCGCTGCGCCCGGCTATCTCGCGCTGCCCAGGCGCGGCGAAGGTCCAGGCATCCTGGTGCTGCACGCGTGGTGGGGCTTGAACGACTTCTTTAAGGCGGTCTGCGAGCGGCTGGCCCAGGAGGGTTTTGTGGTTCTGGCTTCTGACCTGTATCATGGGGAGGTCGCCACGACTATTGAGGAGGCTGAGCGCCTCAGCGGATCGCTGTTCAGCGGCACACAAGCGGAAGCTGACATCGCCGGGGCAGTGGCGTATCTGCGCCAGCACCCTGCGGTGAAGGGCCAGGGGATCGGCTGCGTGGGCTTTTCGCTGGGGGCGATGTATGCCTTCTCGACATCCTGCGCCCGGCCCGCCGATGTTGCGGCGGTTGTGGCTTTCTACGGCGCCGGACCCGAAGCGGATTATTCCGCCGCCAGGGCCGCGTTTCTTGGACACTACGCTGAGCAGGACGAGTGGGAGCCGGACGAATTTGTCACTAAAACGGAGACGACGCTGCGCGCGGCAGGGAAGGATGTGACATTCTATCGTTACCCAGGAACCCGGCACTGGTTCTTTGAGGAGGATC
Organism: Ktedonobacterales bacterium; assembly: GCA_036557285.1. NCBI lineage: Bacteria > Bacillati > Chloroflexota > Ktedonobacteria > Ktedonobacterales > Ktedonobacterales bacterium. The sequence continues at coordinate 174,950 of DATBHW010000003.1, read as the reverse complement.
GCCCCGACGCCTACAACGCCGAGGCTGCCGCGCTGGCGTGGCAGCGCACGGTTGATTTTTTGCGCCTTCATCTTGTCCAGGCATAGCCGGACCTATCTGCCATATCGAGGAGGAAAATCTGATGAACAACAAGACGGCGCTGGTGATTATTGATGTGCAGATGGGCCTCTTTGATGAAGCCTATGAAGAGGACCGCGAGGTATTGGAACACATCACGGAGCTCATCGCTCGCGCCCACGCGGCGGGCAGCCCGGTGGTCTATGTGCAGCATAACGGCTGGTCCGGGCATCCGCTGGAGCCGGGCGCGCCGGGCTTTCCGATTCATCCGGCGATTGCGCCTGCGGAGGGTGATCTGATCGTACAGAAGCGCGCGTCGGATTCGTTCCACGATACGACGCTTCAGCGCGAACTGGAGGCGCGCGGCGTCAGCCATCTGGTGATTGTGGGCGCGCAGACCGAGTTTTGCGTGGATACGACCTGCCGTCGCGCCGCCAGCCTGGGCTATGCTGTGACGCTGGCTGCGGATGGGCATCTGACTGGCGACAGAGCGCCCTTTACGTGGGACCAGATCGTCGCCTATCACAATACGATCCTGCCCCAGTTGGTGACGCCTGGCAAGCCGATCAAAGTGCAGCCAGCGGCGGAAATCGCCTTTTAGAATGCCTCACACAACCGACGGTTGGTCCCACCCCTGCCGCCTGGAAGGACGGCGCTACAACCCCGCCCCTGCTCGTGCGGAGGGTGTGTGAGGCGCTCTTAGCCGGTGAGGCCAGCCTTGCCAGCGATGTAGCGCAAGGTGTTTTAGCGGATCAGGAGGATTTTATGACAGATGATGCAACGAGAACCCTGGCGGCTTTCTACCAGGGATGGGAGAACTATCAGGAACTGCTCATCAAAGCTATCGCCCCCTTAACGTCGGAGCAACTGGCGCTGAGGGCTGCGCCACATCTGCGCAGCATTGAGATGAATTGTCGGCATATGATCGGCGCCCGTGGCCGCTGGTGTCATCTGGCGTTGGGGCTTGGTGACGAGGCGTTCGCTGCTCTTGGGCGCTGGGACCGCCGCGACGCGCCCGAACGGAGCGCCGCCGAACTGGTCAACGGCCTGCGCCAGTCTTGGGAGGTGCTGCGCGCTGCCCTGGCAAGCTGGTCTCCCGCAGACCTGGCCTATACCATTCCAAACACGGACCGTGAGCCGGGCGAGCCGGAGGTGTTCACGCGCCAGTGGGTGATCTGGCATCTGATCGAACACGATCTGCATCACGGCGGCGAGATTTCGCTGACACTGGGGATGCACGACCTGACCGCGCCCGATCTTTAGGAGCAGATGGCGGCAGATGAAGATGGCTTTATCCGACGATCAGGCGCGTTTCCTGCGCCTGCGCGCGCAGCGGCTCGCTGCGCAGCAGCCGGGTACGGTTGTCGGTGTCGTGCAGGCGCTCTGTGGCTTCCAGGCGCAGGATGCGCCCGCCGCGAGCCTTGGGGTGCGCGTGCGCAGCGCCGGGCTGGCGCCCGCCGATGTCGAGCGGGCGCGGGTTGAGGATCGCTCGGTGGTGCGCACCTGGGGGATGCGCGGGACGCTGCACCTGCTGGCAACCGAAGACCTGAGCTGGCTGCTGGCGCTGCTGGGTCCGGTATGTATTGCCGCCAGCCGGCGGCGATCAGTCGCGCTCGGACTGGACGAAGATACCTACGCGAGAGGCGTGCGCGCGATCCGCGATGCGCTTGCCAGCCGGGGGCCGCTGACGCGCCCTGAACTTGTGGAGTATCTGGATAGTCGCGGCATCCGCACTGAGGGCCAGGCGAAAGCGTATCTGGTCTATCGCGCCGCGCTCGAAGGCGTCCTCTGCCTGGGGCCAGATCGCGGCGCAAAGCCAACCTATGTGCTGCTGGACGATTGGATACCGCGCGGGCGCGCTGTGTCGCTGTCGCGGGAGGAAGCGGGCGCGGAACTGGCGCGCCGCTATCTCGCGGCGTATGGTCCGGCGGGGCCGGAAGATATGGCGGCCTGGTCGGGCCTTTCGATCAGCGAGATACGGGCTGCCTGGCGTGTTATAGCCGATGATCTGCTTGAGGCGCCGCTTGCCGGGCGTCCGGCCTGGATGCTCAAGACACGCGCCGCCTGGCTGGATGAGCTTGCAGCCTCTTCGCGGGTGGTACGCTTGCTGCCAGCCTTTGACACGTATCTCCTGGGCTACCGAAGCCGAGACCTGGCGGCGCCGCCCCAGTATGCAAAGCGCATTAACGCTGGGGGCGGGATGATCCAGCCGACGCTGCTGGTTGATGGCCGCGTGGTGGGGACGTGGAGGAGCAAGCGCCAGAGAAACGGTCTGGAGGTCGTCATCGAGCCGTTTCACCCGCTTGCGCCAGAGGTGATGCCAGGGCTGGAGGCGGAGATCAGCGATCTCGCGCGCTTTCTGGGGACGGTGGCTGCACTGCGGGCGCTGCCTCCCCTCGCTCAGTGACTATGCTGGGCTTCAGTGGGCACGCCGCGCCATTCATCGGCCAGCATGGCATAGACGACCAGATCAACGAAGTGGTCATAGAGCCATTCGGCCTGGCGGAAGATGCCTTCCTGAGTGAAGCCCAGGCGTTCGGGGATGGCGCGGCTGCGGGTGTTCTCTGCCGCGCAGAGAATCTCGATGCGGTTCAGGCGCAGGTCATCATAGGTATAATCAATGAGCGCCTGGCAGGCGCGGGTGATGAGACCATGCCCTTGAAAGGGCGCGCCCAGCCAGTAGCCAAACTCTGTTCTGCTGTTCTGCCAGTCAATGTAGTTGTAGCCGATGACTCCGGCCAGCGCGCCCCCGAACCAGACGCCTGCCTGGAAGCCATTATTATTGGCGAACTGCTGCAACGCGCCGCGTATGAAGCTGCGGCTGTCGAGGATGGATTGGTTGCTGTCCACCCAGCCGAGCCACTGGCGCAGATAGAAACGGTTCTGATCGACCAGGGTAAACAGTTCCTCCGCGTGGCGCATCTCCAGCAGGCGCAGTTCGGCATCGTTCCCCAGCGGCAGAACAAACATCGTTCCCTTAAACCTCCATCGTGTGACTAGAGAATCAGCATGGCGTCACCAAAGCTAAAGAAGCGATAGCGCCGGGCGATGGCTTCGGCGTAAGCGCGGCGCGTAAGATCAGCGCCTGCGGCAACGGAGGCGGGCGCGCCCACGAAGGCGCTGACCAGCATCAGCAGGCTGGAGCGCGGCAGATGAAAATTGGTGATGAGGGCGTCCACCAGGCGAAATTGATAGCCCGGCGTGATGAAGAGCGCGGTGCGCCCCTGGCATGGCGCGACGGTGGGCGCATCGGGCAGGCTTTCCAGGACGCGCACGCTGGTGGTGCCTACCGCGATGACGCGCCCACCGCGCGCGCGGGCGGCGTTGATCTGCGCGGCAGCCTGTTCGTCCAGGGCGAAGGCTTCACTATGCATCTTATGGTCGCTGGGGTTTTCCTCTTCGACGGGGCGGAAGGTATCCAGGCCGACGTGCAGCAGCACGAAGGCGGTTTCCACGCCCTGCTCCCCAAGCTGCGCCAGCAGTTCGGGCGTGAAGTGCAGCCCGGCGGTTGGCGCGGCGGCTGAGCCTGGCTCGCGCGAGTAGACGGTCTGGTAGCGTTCGGGATTTTCCAGCGGCGCGCGGATGTAAGGCGGCAGGGGCATGGACCCAAGCCGGGCCAGTACAGCCTCTAGCGGCTCGCCAGAAGCTGGCGGCGTAAAGCGCAGGATGCGCCCCCCGGCTTCGGTGCGCGAGACCACGATGGCGGCAAGGATGGGCTGGCCGTTCGTGCCCGCGCCAGGCCGCGAGAAGAGCAGTTCCTGGCCTTCGCGGATGCGCCGACCAGGGCGCACCAGCGTTTCCCAGTATTCCGGGCCGAGGTCGGGACGGCGCGCCAGCAGCAGCGTCTCAATTGCGCCGCCGCTGTCGGCTTTGTGCCCGGCCAGGCGCGCCGGAATGACCCGGCTGCGGTTGGCAACCAGCAGGTCGCCGGGGCGCAGGTAATCGCCGATGTCGCGGAAGTGGCGATGCGCCAGTTCGCCGCTGGCACGATTGACCACCAGCAGCCGCGAAGCGTCGCGCGGCTCGATGGGCGTCTGGGCGATCAGTTCGGGTGGCAGATCGTAATCAAAGTCACTCGTTCGCATGGCACTTTATTGTATCACCTGCTCAAGCGTCTGGCTGCGATGCCACCAGCCAGGAAACCTGCGCAGTATTACCCATGTTGGTGCAACCGGTTGGCTTGCTCCCTGTCTCTTTTGCTCGCTCTCCGCGATCAGCGGAAATACAGCATCCTGCGCATGTGTTTTTACCCCTTCTTGGGTAATCTATGTATGAGATATGCATAATAGCCAGGCATCATTGAGGTTGCCCGGTTCGGCTCTTACTAGAAAGAGATTGGAATGACTCTGCAAAACAAAGAGTGGAATGAAAACCAGGAAATGAATACTAACAGCATCTATGTACCTGAAGAAAACACTGCTGAGTCTTTGGTTATTCAGCCCGCCGAAGGGGAGCGCATGAGCCTCTCACTGCTGCGTCGGCGCGTTCGGGCGGGCTGGTATGAGGATGATGTGCGCTCCAAGGAAGTGAACCGTCTGCTCTTCCTGCGCTGGCTTGTGCGCGAGGGGCTGCTGAGCGAGTGGAACGAGGGAGAAGCGTGAGTGGCGCGCCCCAGCCCCAGGCTGGGGGAAATGAGCAACTCAGGTGATTGTGTTTTGCCTGGTTTTGCGCTATGCTAATTTCAATATCCTCAAAGCGGATCGTCATCAAACGCATAGCTTGTCACGCCACCCTTGGGGTATTCTATCGGAGCATGCCGAAAGGGTCAAGTGATTTTGCACTAAGGGCGATCTCCAGCAGAGCTGCTAGCCCCATGACCTGGAACCTGTATGCCAGCGGAGCGAGAACTCTTTATAGATATTGATCGTGAGCCGGAGAACGGACATCCCCGGCTGTCTGGCATGCCCGCCGCCCAACAGGGCAGCGCCAGCCATCTCTGGCCGCCTCCAGCAGCCAGCCCCGCCAGCCAGGACCGGCGTGATGTGCGCGCCGCGCCGTCAATCTCGCGGCGCATCGGTGATCTGGCGGCGCTGCCCACGATGCCGCTGGACCTCGATCTGGTAGAAAGCCTGGCGGCCCTGGCCCCCAAATCTACGGCGACGCGCCCTCTTTCCCTGGCGGAAGCTCTGGCCGCGATGCAGACGCCCGCGCCGCCGATCACGTCCGAGCCGAATACGCCGCCGCCCGCTGCGGAGCCGCTGCCAGGGCCACCTGAGCCGCCCGCTGGCCGAGCGAACTTCGATCAGATCTATCGCGTTCGTGTCTCTGCTGCGGGGCCGCTGGCGCTGCCAGAGGAGCTATCCCCCCAGGAACCGCCCGACGATACGTATCTGGCACGGTCCTATGATCTGACTCGCCTGGCGACAGCAGAACTGTATGAGCGAGCCATTGTGCCGCTCTGGTCGGCTCCTTTTGGGCGTATGCTGCTGAGCGCCTTTCAGGGGTGTCCGCGCCAGCCTGGCTGGCAGGTGGTGGATGTTGGCTGTGGGACGGGCTACCCGACGCTGGAGGTGGCGAAGCTGCTGGAGCCGGACGGCGATGTGGCCGGGGTGGATGTGTGGGGCGCGGGCATTGAACACGCCCAGGCCAGAGCCAGAGAACTGCGCCTCAACAATGTCGCCTTTCTGGTAGCCGATGTGGCCTCCTGTGACCTGCCGGAATGCTCCTTCGATACCGCGATCTGCAATCTGGGCCTGACCAGCTTTGCCCAGCCCGATGCTGCCCTGAAGGGGATTGCGCGGCTTCTTCAGCCGAATGGCACGCTGATCCTGACGACGAGCCTGCGAGGGACGATGCAAGAGTTTTTCGAGACATATCGCGCGGTCTTGAACGATCTGGGCTTGCTCGACCTCGGTTGGGATGTCGAGCGGCTGATATACCTGCAACCAACGCTGGAACGAGTGGAGGCGCTGCTGGATATGGCGGGCTTCACTGTCGATCAAACGCTGAGCGATCATTTCGCGCTGGAGTTTCCCGATGGCGGCGCTTTCCTGCGCTCGCCCCTGGTGGGCATGCGTTTCTTGCACAGATGGCGGAACGTGATCGGCGATCTGTCGCTGCGTCGGGTGGTTTTCAATGAGGTCGAACGCCGCCTGAACGCGCGCGCCGCTGCCTGGGGGCGTCTGGACTTGATCGTGCCTATGCTCTGTGTCACGGCGCGCCGCCGGGCGCAGGGATAGCAGCTGGTTGATATAATTTATCGTGTGGTCATAAAGCGGGCCATGAACCATCTCAGATTCTGTGAACGTTGACCAGCCGATTTGCTAGCCTCCACAGCGAGCGTTGCTTGCGTAGCGTCGCCATCCCGGCGGCCAACTGAACGCATAAGGGAATGTTTGCCCTGTGGTGCAACGTCCGTCCTGGCCCAGCGTTGAGCCGCCGAGACGGCGGCGGTACGTTGGCAGACGCTGCGCCACTTGCCCGCGTCCGGGCTTGTCCAACGACCATATCATTAGGGATGGTTCATGTCAGCCCGCTACCTGGAACCTCTACCCCGGAAAGAACAGATACAAGGGCATTTTGGCTTGAGGAGGTAATCAAGGAAGAGATGAGTACTTCTTTGGTGTACTGTGCTACCTGTGGGGCCGCCAATCCGCCGGAAGCGGAAGCGTGTTTTGCCTGTGGAAATCCGCCGTTGCGGGCTGCCCCGCCAGCGTCGTCTGGCAGTAGTTCTTTTACCGGCCTGCTTGCCCCGCAATCGCTGCTCAGGCGGCGCTATCGCCTGCTGGCTCAGATTGGCAAGGGCGGCTTTGGCGCGGTCTATCAGGCGGAGGATACGGAACTGGGCGCCCGCAAGGTGGCGGTCAAGGAGATGAGCCAGCGCGGGCTGACGCCGGAAGAGTTGCAAGAAGCCACGCAGGCGTTTCGCAACGAGGCGCTGCTGCTGGCCGGGCTGACGCATCCGAATCTGCCGCGCATCTACGAGCAGTTCAGCGAGGACGGGCGCTGGTATCTGGTGATGGACTTTATCGAGGGCGAAACGCTGGAGGCGCGCTTGAGCCGCATGCCTGGGGGACGTTTGCTGGTGCAGGAGACGCTGAAGATCGGCCTGCAACTCTGTACGGTGCTGGGCTATCTGCACACGCGCCAGCCGCCGATCATCTTCCGTGACCTCAAGCCCGCCAACATCATGATTACGCCCGGCGGAGACATTGCTCTCATTGACTTTGGCATCGCGCGCCACTTCAAGCCCGGCCAGACGAGAGATACCGTCGCGTTTGGCTCGGCAGGCTTTGCCGCGCCGGAGCAGTATGGCAAGGCGCAGACGACCACACAATCCGACATCTACAGCCTGGGCGCGACGCTGCATCAGTTGCTCAGCGGCAGTGACCCGTCAAATAGCCCGTTTCTCTTTGCGCCGCTGCATCTGGCCGAACCGGAGGGGCTGGAGGCGCTGATTATGCGGATGCTGGAGGCAGACCAGGCAAAGCGGCCTCGTGATGTCCATACCATAGGCCAAGAGCTTCAACGCATCAGTGATACTCTTGTTATCAGGCAGGAGTACCCACGCGCTTCAACTGGTTCATCCTTGCCCCAAATGGCGAACGCTCCTGGAACCTCAATGATGCCATCGAAGGGAGCAGCAGCCCACTCATGGACATCATCGCCAAGTAGGAGGACAGTTGTAGATCCTTTATTCGAACGGGGCTTATCAGTAAAACAGAAGATTGGGCTGGCAAGCGTAGGAGGAGTTATCGTATTGAGCGTGGTGGCAGCAGTGATCGCCTGGTCACTTACTTTTCACCAGGCTGTTGTGACCAGCCAGGAAGTTCCATATATTCAGGTAGATACCAGCCCCGACTTTTCCCCAGACAGTCCAGAGAGGGATACGTTCCATGTTGGCGATACGGTCTATGTGACGTTCGTTCTCAGTAATACCAGCCTGTCTAGCGTCCCCGTAAAGCTTTTCTTTGGGGCCACGCTCAAACAGGCTGATACAGTACCAACTGGAGAAAGCTTAGACCATTTTTCTATCGGGATTTTTAACACACCGAAGGGACCAGTATCAGGTGTCCAGGTGACAGACACCGCAACAGTCACTCAGACTGGCATCTACAAATGGGAGGTGGATGATGATCAGGGGAATGCTGAGGCCAGCATTACTTTCCAGGTTGTTTCGTAGACTTCTCCTGGCTACGTTGGACATCGGGCATAAAAAGGCATCAAATAGGGTGGCATGTATCTGCAACGCTTGCGTTTAACCAACTTTCGCAATTATGAAACACTGGACCTGACGCTGCGTCCTGGCCTGTCGATCTTCCAGGGGCGCAACGCGCAGGGCAAGTCGAATCTGCTGGAAAGCATCGCGCTGCTCGCCACCAGCCGCTCGTTTCGGGCGGGCGGCGAGCGCGAGACGGTGCGCTGGGGCGCGCCGGGGCATTTTGCGCGGGTGGATGCCCGGCTTGCCCGCCGCGCCGGGCCGCTGAGTGTGGAGATTGTGATCGCCGATCCGAAGCCGCCCGCTCAGGGCGAAACGCGGCGACCAGAAGGTGTTGGGGCGTTTCAAGCGCCGCCCGCGCTGCGCAAGCGCATCAAGATCAATGGGTCGCCGCGCCGGGCGATGGACCTGCTGGGCCAGGTGAACGTTGTGCTGTTCGCGCCGCCCGATCTTGATCTGGTGATCGGCACGCCGCAGTATCGGCGGCATTATCTGGATGTGACGCTCTGCCAGGTGAGCCATCGCTATTGCCACGCGCTCAGCCAGTTCCAGAAGGTGCAGGCGCAGCGGGCCGCGCTCTTGCGACGCATCCGCGAGAACCAGGAAGACCCGCGCTCGCTCGCCTTCTGGGACGAGCAGTTTGTCACGCTGGGCGGCACGCTGATGCTGGAGCGCGCCCGGTTGATCGAGCGGGTGAATACCGGGGCGCGCGGCTTCTATGAGCAACTGAGCGGCGGCGCAGAAGAGATACAGGTGATCTATCGCCCATCTTTTGCAGGCGCGGGCGCGCCGACGGACAGGACGGTTGAGAGCCTGACCAGCGCCTTTCGCGCCGAACTGTCCACGCTGCGCCGACGCGAGATTCACGCGGGTGTCAATCTGCTGGGGCCGCATCGAGACGATGTGGCTTTTCTGAGCCAGCAGATGGACCTGGCGGTCTACGGCTCGCGGGGCCAGCAGCGCAGCGCCGCTCTGGCAACCAAGCTGGCCGAACTGCATTTCCTGCAAGAAGAGACGGGCGAGCAGCCTATCCTCTTGCTGGATGATGTCCTCAGCGAACTGGATGAGGAGCGCCGCAGCTATCTGCTGGGCATGGTGCGCGGTCTGGAGCAAGTGCTGCTCACGACCACCGAGCGCGCCGCGCTCCCCGCCGACCTGCTCTCGGATGCGGCGTGCTATACGGTGGTCGCTGGCGCGATACAGGAGATGAGCGCGGGCGGATAAGCCCTGGCAAGCAGAGCGATGGCTGCCTGCGTAGCGCCGCCGTCTCGGCGGCCCACCGATGGCTTGCCGAGGCGGTGCGCTCGGAGGAGCAGCAGCCCGCGCTGGTGCAGCGTTTGGCCGCCGAGACGGCGGCGCTACGGATTGAGCGCGCTTGACAAAGCCAGCCTGCGCGCGCTATAGTCATTTCCATGAACAAGCACTCTTTGCTGCCCTCCTTCATATGGAAGGCGCTCCTTCTCACAAGCCTCCTGGCCGCATAAGCACCGGCGCGTTCGCTTATGCGGCAGAACGTGGCGCCAGACTTCCTGCCCCTGCTCGCGGCTTTGCCTGAGTGAGCAGGCGCTTCCTGCTGGGGTCGGTTAGCCGCTTTCTCCCTTCGCCTCAGTTGCTCTGCCCGCTGCGTCCTTCGCCGGGTTTCGCTCATCTGGCTTTATGTCGTCTTGTTCATAGTGGATCGAAAGAGTTGACGAAGGAGCAAAACATTGCATCCAAAGTATAGGCAACGCGGCCTGCAAGCTGTCGTGAAGACGCTTACGCTGCCGCCAGGCGTCACCATTCGCCGCTGGGAGGAAGCGGATTTTCCGACGGTGCAGCGCCTTTCGGCGGCGGAAGGCTGGCCCACCACGCTTGAGCGAGCCGCTGAGGCGCTTGACGCCTGGCGGCGGTCCTGGCCCGCGCTGGCAGCAGTGGCGAATGATGAGGTGATCGGGTTCTGTCGCGCTTTGAGCGATGGATCGATCACGACCTATATCGTGGACCTGCTGGTGGCCCCTGGCTGGCAGCGCCAGGGGATCGGCTCCGCGCTCCTGGAGGCGAGCCAACGGTTGTGTCCCGGCTCGCGGCTTGAACTGCTTGCGCTGGAGACAAGCCGATCCTTCTACGCGCGCGTCGGCTTTCGCTCATTTTATGGATTTCGCCTGAGCTGGCAGGAGCGAGAAGCGAAGCGTTCGTAGAGCAGCGGCCTTCGCGTGCTGTTGGTCAGGCGAAAAACTGGAAGTTCTGTGTCCCCTTGCAGGCGGCTCATGCGATAGCTCTATAGAGGGATACTGACTCATCGTATGACCTCACCTGGCGGGGAATGATGATTGGCCGTCTCTGGCGCGTGACGGAGAAGGAAAGAACGTGAATACGTCGCGTGCGCGCGTTCCGGTGGAAACGTCCACCTTCGCTGCTCTGGTGAACCAGACGCAGCGGGCGCTCTATGGCTATCTGCGTGGATTGATGGCCGATGAAGAGCAGGCGCGCGATCTGATGCAGGATGTCTTCTGCGATGCCTGGCGCGCGGCAAAGCAGGGCATCGCGCCCTTTGATCTGGAGAGCGACGAGCGAGGCAGACAACGCTGGCTCTTTCACGTGGCGCATCACAAGGCGGTTTCGGCGCTGAGGCATCGCAGCCTGATCCGCTGGGAGCCATTGGAGGAGCCGAAGGATGGGGAAGATCGCTTTCTTCAGGAATCAGCGCCATTTGAGGAGCAGATTGTGGAAGGGGCCGTGTTGCAAGCCGCGCTCGCCAGCCTGACGCTGGAAGAGGCATCATGTCTGCTCTTGAACGTTGTCCAGGGCTTTCCCTCGGCAGAGATTGCGCAGATTGTTCATATCAGCCCTGAAGCGTGTAAAAAGCGTCTCTCGCGCGCCAGGCAGCGGCTGCGGGCTGCCTATCTGGCGCGCGCTGCCGACGGGCTTGAGGAGGCGTCGTCCTCATGAAAACACCATCTCTGGGGCCGCTTGCCCCTGGACCGGATTGCAACCAGTTTGCCGATCTGCTGCCGCTGCTGAATACCGCTGAGCTTGCAGAGGCGCGCGGCGCCGAGGCGCGCGCGCATGTAGCTCTCTGTCGCTGGTGTCGGCAGCAGCTAAAGGAATATACCGCTCTGGAAGCGGCCTTGCGACGGCATATCGCTTCACTTTCGGCTGGGTTTCCCGCTGTCTCCCCGGAAGGAGTGATTGATAGCGTTGAACGGCAAGAGACGATGGCTGCCCCGCCAGCGCCGCGCGCCGAAGCTCCCCGGCGTCCGGCGCGCCGTTTTGTTAGCTGGATGGCTCCGTCGGCTGCTGTACTGGTCGTCATTCTCCTGACCGTCGCCATCTTCGTATCGCGTGGCTCACCCTCCAGCAGCGCGCCCCCCAACATTGTGTCTCCTGGCACGCCCAGCGCCCTTCCCAGCGGTATACCCTCTCCCAGCGGCACGCCCTCACCTGTCGGGCGCATACCCGGCGTTCTCTACGCGATTACCAATGAATCCGGCGATGTCTCAAGAGTTCTGGCGTTGCGCCGGGGCGATGGGAAGGTACTCTGGCGCTCCAAACAGAGTGGAGCGTTCTCCAATCTGGTGAGCGATCAGGGCCGAGTGTACGTTCTTCTGGGCGACAGTGAGAGCGTGTCTGTCCTGGCTCTGAGCGCCAGCGATGGCAGCGTCCTCTGGCAGTCGCAGCCGCAGAAGGTCGAGTTTGAGCCGACGCTCACCGCTGCGAATGGGGTGGTCTATTTTGAGAATAGCGTCTATCACAAGGGCGATCAGGGCGATCCGGTAATCACAGTTGCGCCAGCCATTACCGCGTTTCGTGGCAGCGATGGGCATACGCTCTGGCGCTATGCCGCCCCCGACCAGATGATGTCGCCGCCAGCCGTCTTCGGCAGCAGTATGTATGTCGGTGTAGGCGCGGGGGTGGTCGCCTTGCGCGTCAGCGATGGCACGCAACGCTGGCGCGCGCCGCTGGGCCTGGAGGGTTTGCCGTACCTGGAGGGGCTTGGCGTAGATGGCAGCGGCGTCTATGCCTTCGTGGATGAGCGGATACTGGCCCCTTCGAGGGATGACATTATTCCGCATCTCTTCGCGCTGCGGGCCAGCGATGGCGGGCCGCTCTGGCGGTTCGATCCGACGCAGGATGCGGTCTCAGCGCCAGTGGTTGCCGGTGGCGTGGTCTACTTGGGAACGGGCGGCTACTGCGACTCATCGGGATTAACCTGCATAGACGTTCTCTACGCGCTGCGCGCCAAAGATGGCAAGCAGCTCTGGCGCTACGAGACGCCCTCATTCACGCCCATTATTGCCCCCTGGTCCCTGGCCGGGCCGCTGCTTGCCAATGGCGTCCTCTATTTCGTCAGCGGCGATGGCCTCCTGAACGCCCTGCGCGCCAGCGATCAAAAGCTGCTCTGGCATCAGCGTCTCGACAACCCAGGGTTGACCCCGATCCTGGCGTTGACCGATCAGGCGATCTTTGTCCAGACCGACGCCAGTGTTCTGGCGCTGTGGACCAGCGACGGCAGCGTCATCTGGCAGCAATAGACACCCCCTTGAGAAAATTGCCGATAACCCTTTTCTCTGTTCCAAGACTGCGCTATACTGAGAGACGGATGGATGTGTTGTTGGGGGAACAAATGGCGCGCTGAGGCGTCTCATAGTTGGGGGCAGGGCGCAAGCTGATACATGAGGCGGGAGGAGGTAGCTTGCTTATGGGTAATTTCTCCCACAGCGCCAGGACCGAGCGTCGGCGGGGATGGTTTGCGCGGCTGGGCGTGTGGTGGGTGTTGGTGGCGCTGACGCCGACGCTGTTGTTGGGGGCGTGCAGCAATTCCCAGCCCAATCCTGGTTTTGGCGATCAAAAAAATCATATTCACGCCATGCTGGCCCTGCCAGGGAAGCCCGGGCTGGTGCTGCTGGCGACCCATTACGGGCTGTTCCGCACGACAGATGGCGGCAAGACCTGGCAGAAGGTGATGGGCGGTCCCGGCCAGCTTGCCGAGGGATTGATGACGCAGTATCTGACGGTCAGCCCACTCGATCCGCAGCGCGTCTACGTCGAGGCGATCACTTTCTCCGATCTGCCCAAAAGTTCGGGCGTGCCGGGCATCTATACCTCAGCGGATGGCGGCGCAACCTGGAGCCTGATGACGGCGCTCTCCAACCTGCCTTCGCCTGCGGTCTATTATATGGCGGCGGGCATTGAAAACCCGCAGCAGCTTTATATCTATATGCAAGGACTCCAGAAGCAGGGCCTCTATGAAACGCTAGATGCCGGTGTGCGTTGGCAGCCGCTGGGCGCGCTGCCTGATACGCAGTCGTTGGGGCTGCTGGTTGATCCGACGAAGGCAGGGCATCTCTTCGTTTACAGCGAGGAGGGCCTGTTTGCCAGCGAAGACAATGGCGCGCACTGGAAGGCCGCGCCTGGCATCAAGGATGGCATCTTCAAGGCATTGCTCAATGGATCGCTGATCTATGCCAGCGGCGATGATGGCACGTTTGTTTCGCAGGACGGCGGCGCGCATTTTACACTGACGGCGCAGAATCTGGCCTTCCAATTCCTTTCGAGCAGCCCGACCACTCCCACAACTGCCTATGGGGTGAGCGGCTCGTCGTTCTACCAGACGACGGATGGTGGGCAGCACTGGCAGAACCTCAAGATTCCGGCCAGCCGCCTCTTTTTTGCGAGCCTGTCTGTAGAACCGAGCAACAGCCAGCAGGTCTATCTGGGCAATTCGTATCCGGTGACGGTCTACGCAAGCTCCAACGGCGGCCAGCAGTGGTCACAGGTCGCGCCCTGAGCGCCTGGAAAGTCATGAAAAAGTGATGGGTATGATGAAGAAAAGCTGGCGGTTGACCCCATTTCTCCTGGGGCTTGTGCTGGCGCCGCTGCTGGCGCTGACGATCCTGGCGGCAGGGGGAGCGCCGGAGGCGCGCGCCGATGGCGGCGCGCCAAATCTGGCCTATGTTTCGGGGACGAAGGATGGCGTGACGATAATTGACATTGCCAGCCAGCAGATCACTGGCACAGTGCATCTGGACGGCGACCCGCGCGGCATGGTGCTAAGCACCGATAGCCGCTTTCTCTATGTGGCGCTGGCCGGGAAGAACGACGTGGCGGTCATTGATGCGCGCTCCAAACAGGTGGTCAACACTTATCCCACCGGACCCGGCCCGTCGTCTTTGGCGCTCGATCTGGTAGACCCCAGCCATCTATGGGTTGCCAACAGCGGCGGCGATACGGTGACGGTGCTGAATCCCGACAGCGGGAAGCGTCTGGCAACAATTCCGGTGGGGCAGCAGCCTGCAAGTATCACGATTGCCGGCCCAACCAGCGGCATCACCGAAACGGACGCCAGCAGCGAGGTATTGGTGGCGAACCAGGAGGCGGCCAGCCTCACGGTGATTGGTTCGGAGAGCTTCAAGACGCTGGCGACAACGCCGCTGCCCGGCGGCGAAAACCCGATCTGGGTGACGGTTCCCGCCGTTGGTGGCACAGCCTATGTGGCGACGAAACAAGGCCATGTCTTCGGCTTCACCCTGGCAAGCCATCAATTCTTCGGCCCGATTTTCACCGGCCAGGCGCTGCATGGGATGGATTATGACGCCATCACCGGCGAGATATATGTGCCTGATAGCCAGGCCAACGTGATTGACGTGCTGCACCCGGTAGGCAGCGGCCAGGATGTTCCCACGCATTGGTCGAATAAGCCAGCCCAGACGCTTTCGGTGAGCGGCGGGCCAGCCTACGTGGCGATTACCAGCGATGGCTCGCTGGGGCTGGTGGGCCAGCAGGACAGCGGCGATGTAACGTTTCTGGAAGTGACGACACAAAAGACACTGGGTACGGTGCATGTGGGTGGCGCGCCGCAGTTTGTGCTGGCCGGTCCCTTTCCGCCGCTGGTCAATCGCCAGAGCGCGCAGGTGATCCTGATCGTCATCTATGTCGTGGGGGGTATCCTGCTGGTCGGCGGCGTTGCCTGGCTGGTCTGGTGGATGCGCAAGCAAGAGCGACGTATCCGCGAACTGCACGCGCTGGAAGACGAGGAATACGAACGCCAGCTCTTGGCCGCGCAGGCGCTCGATGAAATTGAAAACCAGAATGACATTGAACAGAGCGGCAACGGGGCGCGTCCGCAGCCTCGCCGGAACTCGACGAACCAGCCCAGGCAGAGGGATCAGAAGAAGCGGAAGCACTGAAGCAGGCAGAATCTTCTCCCCGCCTGATTGTTACCGCCCGTCTCCCTATACGTTTGACACCATAGAAGCTCTTCTGTGACGGTCCCTGGCGGCAGGCCAGGGCGAGAGAGCTACCTCGTCATTCATGAAGGAGACGGATTCATGATCGTTTATGGCTACAAAACGGCGAGCGCGGTGATGGGGCGCATCCAGCAGCCCTGTCCCAAGTGTCAGCAGATGGCGGCGCAAACAGTGGTGCGCAAACGCACCTGGGCCACGCTGTTCTGGATCAAGGTCTTCCCCATCTCGAAGAAAACGAGCATGCGCTGCAACGCTTGCGGCAATGAGGTGAAGATTGATAACGCGCAGGCCGATGCCTGGTTTCCTAAAGCGCCAGCAGGTGTGCCACAGCAGCCAACCGAGCGATGAGCCGCCGAGACGGCAGCGCCTGTAGCGCCGCCTGGAAGGCGGCTCATCGCTGGCCGCCTGGAAGGCGGCGCTACAAGTGGTATTCAGGGAGATATAGCATGGGCGCGCTTGCGGCGGAAGGCATCCAGTGACCAGACGCCTGGGACGATGATGAGATGGATGGCAAACAGCAGCCAGAGCACATCGCGGGCAACGCTCCCGATGCTCACGGTTTCGCGGAAGGCGCTCAGCCCCAACGTGCTGCCAAAGCAGCCACAATCGAGCGCCAGCCCCCGCGCCAGCGCCCAGGCCATCGCGGCGATGAAGACCAGCAGCAGCGCGCCCGCAGCGGCAGCCGCCCACCGCTGCATCAGCCCCAGCAGCAGATACCCACCGATCAGGATTTCCAACAGCGGCAGCGCAATCGCCATTGGCTGGACCAGCGCCGTCGGTACGATCTGATAGGCGCTGATCTCCCCGGCAAAGGCGTTTATGTCCAGTGCTTTGCTGACGCCTGCCAGCAGGAAGACGCCGCCTACTACTGCCCGCGAGACGAGCGTGGGGTAAGGACCACGCAGGAAGCTCCAGATCGCTCCCCAGCGTAATCGAGACATGCGAACGGAAGAGGGCGCTGTCATCGGGAGGGCCAATTCCTTGATACTGTCGGGCTGCTCACTGGCTGAGCGCCTGATTGACCTGTTGTTGGAGGGTCGCATAACTGGTTTCACCGCTTCCCGCATAGGTGATGACGCCTTGTTTGTTGATGATGTAGAGCGTTGGAAATCCCTGGACGCCATAAGCATCGCCCGCCTTGAGGCTGGGATCGAAGAGCGCCGGATAGTTCAGGCCATAGGTGTTGGAGAACCATTGAATGTCGCTCATCGAGATAGGCGTCTGGTCCCCCTGCTCATAGTTGCGCCCATAGGGTGAGGCGCTGACGCTCAAGACCTGCACGCCTTTCGCGCCATACTCCTGCTGAAGCTGCTTGAGCGTTGTCGTCTCGTTCTGGCAGTGCGGACACCAGGGGGCGAAGAACTCCAGCACCACGACCTTCTGCCCTTTATACTGCGCCAGGCTGTAGCTGCCGCCATCGGCTGCCGGAAGCGATGCGATGGCGGGGGCGGGCGTGCCGGTTGCCAGCAGCCCTTGCGTGCTGGATGTTCCGGTGGTCGCGCTGCCCCGGCTGGCGATGATAGCGAAGACGATAATCCCGATGACCAGCAGGCCGGTCAGGATGCCTAGCCAGCTTGCGCCGGGGAGATGCGCGATCCGCTGGCCGAGGTTCTGCCGACGCCGCCGAGGACGGCGCGCCGACGGGGGCTTCTGAGCGTTGGGGGTCTTTTTGGTAGCCATAAGGGTTGCTCGCTGTTGTTTCTATAATACCGCGTTGTACACGTCCTATTATGTGCGACGCCTGTCATTTTCCGTTTGCAACATGCTCCTGGACAGTATATGCTTTCTTTGCGCTAACCAGCTAGCTTGTCGCGCTAAGAAAGGAACCTGCATGCTCATCCGCCGCCTCTACTCAGCCTGCGCGCTGCTCTGTCTGGCGCTGCTGACTTCGTGCGGCGAAGCCTCTGCTCCACAGGGGGTCAGCCCGACGCGCACCGCTGGCCCTACAGCGACGGCCAGCGCGCTGCCGTCGCCAACGCCCATTCCCACGCCGATGCGCTACACCTCGCGGGTCATTTTGCGCAGCGTCGGACGCCCCGATGATCTGGCCTTCGATCCACAGGGACGCCTGCTCTTCAGTGACGAACATAACGGGACCGTCAGCCGCTTAAATGCCGATGGCTCGGTCATGGTGCTGGCGCGCGGCCTGCCTGGCCCGGAGGGGGTAGTCGCTTTGCCTGACGGGACGCTCATTATCGCCGAGCAGACGACCCATCAGATCGTTTCGTTAGCGCCAGGGGCAGCCAGGCCCAGGCTGCTGCGCAAACTGCCGGGCAGGCCCAGCAGCGCCCGCTGCAAGGATGGCGTCGATCAGATCGCGCTTGACCCGACGACGAACACGCTGATCATACCTGATAGCCCGACGGGCGAGGTCTATCGCATGAGTCTGGATGGAACGTCGCTCACGCTGCTGGCTTCCGGCATTGCCCGGCCTGTGGGCGCGTTTATTGATGGGCAGGGGATCATCTATGTGAGCGATGAGTGCGGCGGCGCGGTCTGGCGCATCACGCCGACAGGCGAAAAGACGCGCATCGGTGGCTTTGGCATGCCGGATGACGCTGCTCTGGACCCGCAAGGCAATCTGCTGGTCATTGATCTGGCTCCCCGGATTCACGCGCTGATTCGTCTGAACCTGGCAACCGGACACCGGGACACGCTGGGGCGCGATCAATACGCCGAACCGCAGGGGCTGGTCGTGGATGCGCGCGGGCATATCTTTGTGGCCGACGATGCGACGAATGTTATTGTCGAGTATACGCCGATCTAAACGGGAGGCCAGAACAATATGCCAACTTTAGAAGACGCTCTTTTGCTGGCGGCGCAGGCGCATCGCGGGCAGGTGGATAGAGTGGGGCAGCCCTATATTCTGCATGTGCTGCGGGTGATGTTTCGCCTGCAAAGCGAGCAGGAACAGATGCTGGCGGTGCTGCACGATCTGGTAGAGGATACCCCGTATACCTTCGATGACCTGCGGGCGATGGGCTACGGTGAGGAGTTTTTGCAGGCGTTGGACTGTTTGACGCGGCGCTCAACCGAGAGCTACGAGCAATTCATCGAGCGGGCCAGTGTCAATCCCCTGGCGCGGCGGGTCAAGCTGGCCGATCTGGAGGATAACATGGATATTCGCCGCCTTCCGGCAATTGACGAACAAGACCGGGAGCGCCTGAATCGCTACATCGCTGCCTGGCGGCGTATACGCGCCATAGATGGATGATAGATGCTAGAAGGGGTACTTGAGAGACATTTGCCCCCACGCAAGCGTCAGAAACAATAGTCGGGTTCACTATTGCTGCGGCCTGCGCTTGCTTATCCCCTCTGGTAATATGCATCGTGTGATAGGCATGCTGTCAGAAGGAGAATAACCCCATGCTTAGTGCCAGCGCATCCAATTCGGATTTTCGGCTCTTCACGAAGGTGTGCCGCTCTTTGCAAAGAGGCGGCGGCAAGGTTTCGCGTCCGCGAGGCAGCCCCGCAGGCAGGGCAACGCTGGCCTGGTTCTGCGTGTTGGCGTCGCTGCTCCTGCTGGCAGGTTGCGATAAGAGCCTTCCGCCGGAGCAGTCAGCGCATATCACGCCGATCACCCTCACTCCAGGGACGGTGACTCCTACCCCGGTGGCTGCTGTCGATTGGACGATGTACCACGCGAACCCTGCTCGTACCGGCTATGTGCCTGATACGCCTGATCCGCAGCGCCTGAGCAATCTCTGGAAGCAACCCCTCGACGGGGCGGTTTATGCCGAGCCGCTGGTGGTCGCTGGTCTGGTGATTGTGGCGACTGAAAACGATACCCTCTACGCGCTTGACGCGCAGAGCGGGAAAATCCAATGGCAGACCCATGTGGGAACGCCGGTGCCGCTCTCCGATCTGCCGTGTGGCAATATTGACCCGCTGGGCATTACGGGAACGCCGGTCTATGATCCGCAGACGGGATTGGTCTTTGCGGTGGCTGAGATAACAGGCCCGGCCCATATACTGGTTGGCCTGGATGTCAAAACCGGCCAGGTGAAAGTGCGCCGCTCTATGGACCCTGCCGGAGAAGACCCAAGGCCGCACCAGGAGCGCGCGGCCCTGGCGCTCGCCGGGGGAAGAGTCTATGTAGCCTACGGCGGGCTGTTTGGCGACTGTGGCCCCT
Source organism: Ktedonobacterales bacterium (assembly GCA_036557285.1). Lineage (NCBI taxonomy): Bacteria > Bacillati > Chloroflexota > Ktedonobacteria > Ktedonobacterales > Ktedonobacterales bacterium. The sequence goes on along the minus strand of DATBHW010000003.1, from coordinate 155,377 downwards.
ATCACGGCAAAGTGGTCGCCTCGCGCACCGATGGGACGGGGAATTTGCTTGTCTATCAGGTGCCCACCCCGCGTGAGGCGGGCATCTGGGCGCCACCCGGACCCGTCATAGACGACCAGGGCAATCTCTATGTCTCTGTGGGCAACGGCGAAGTCACGAGAGGAAACTGGGACCACAGCGATTCGGTCTTGAAGCTCTCCCCCACGCTCAAGCTGCTCGATGCCTTTGCGCCCACAAGCTGGCCCAGCGATAATGCCTCAGACGCCGATCTCGGTTCGATGTCGCCTGTGCTGCTGCCAGGTGGGTTGATCTATGCCGATGGGAAGTTGGGCCAGGGCTATCTGCTGCGGGCTGACCACCTGGGCGGTGTCGGCGGCCAGATTCAGGCGCTCTCGGTCTGTCCGGCCTACGGCGGCGCGGCGGTGAGCGGCGCATCCTTCTTCATTCCGTGTCCTGGTGGACTACGCCAGCTTACTATCACCGACGGGCCACGAGTGGTCGTCGGCTGGAGTGCTCCCCAGCAGGTTAGCGGCTCACCAGTGATCGGCGGGCAGACGGTCTACAGCCTCGATCCCTTTGGTGGGACGCTCTACGCGCTGGACATCGCAACGGGGAAGGTGCGCACAACGATCTCCGTTGGCACAACCTCGCGCTTTGCGACGCCGACGATCTACCACAGGACGTTGTTTATCGGCACCATGACGGGTATCACTGCCGTGACCATCGCGTGAGCCTGCTGGCGGTTGAACCCGCGCCTCTACTCACATTCAGATGAAAAGTTCAGCCCATGCGGCAAGACTTGTAGCGCCGCCGTCTCGGCGGCTCAACGCTGGCCTGCCGGACCGTCGCGCTAGAGGGCGAACAGCGCGGCCTCCGCCTGTACCGCCGCCGTCCCGGCGGCCAGCACTTCGCCAGGGCGGGCGTCTCATGCCAGGGCGAGCGTTCGCCAGGGCCAGCGTTGAGCCGCCGAGACGGCGGCGCTACGGGCGAGCCGCCTGGAAGGCGGCGCTACAAGTGGCTCCCCGATAGGTGGTGGAACCGTTTCCGGCTACAGCCCTTGACAGGTTGAACCAGAAACGGTATACTACTCCCATCGCTTCCCTGTTCTCATGTCTTTTTGAGGTGTTGTCTCGCAGAACAGACAACTGAATAACGCGGATGGCATGGCGCGTCGGTGTAAAGCCACCGACACGCCACTCGCCCCGAACCCTGACATAGCCAGGAGTGGGACTGAGTGGTATTGTATCTCACTGTCCCCAAGACCGCTCAGCGGCTCTCTCCTGGTGTGGTTGCCCGACAGTATGTCGAGCAGTGCGCATCGTCGCCCTCGTGGCGTCACCAGGCGAGAGCCGTTTCGCGTCCAACGCCGCGCGTCTTGTGCGCGAAAGGAGCAGGTCTATGTTTCTCTTTGGCCCGAAACGTCCCGATGCTGGCTCGAAGCGCCCCGGGGATACGCCCTTGTCCCGGCGTTCTCAGAGGCACGCCGCGTCTGCTGCCGTCTCGCCGGAGGGGCGCAGGTATGAACTGGCGCTGCTGGTGGCCGGGCTGCCCGCTGCGGGGCAAATAGAGTGCATCCGTCGCTTGCTGCCGCTGGTCGAAAAACGTCCGGCCTGGAACGAAGAAGATGTCGGCGCTGTCCCTGCCGAACAGTGCTGCCGCTGGCGTCCCTTTGCCGATGATCGCCTGAGCCAGCAGACTCCGCGCGGCTTGCTGCTGGTCCTTCAGACCGAAATCGAGAGCGGCTTACGCAGCGCGGCCACCCCGCTCTGGCTGCTCAATCGGATTGTGCGCCGGGTCTGTCTGCTGCATCAGGGCCAGCGCGTCGGCCAGGTCTATCGAGAACTGGAGCGCCAGTTGGGTGACGCGCGGCTGGCGCTGGAATGGGTGAGCCAGATGGTGGCTGGCTTATCTCGCGTCGGCATTTTGGAGGATTGGAGCTAAGAGCGCCTCACACAACCTCCGCACGAGCAGGGGCGGGGGTGTAGCGCCGTCCTTCCAGGCGGCAGGGGTGGGGCCACCCGTCGGTTGTGTGAGGCATTCTAAAGCCGCAGGAAAGGAAAGCAACGATGGCCGATGAGAGCGATAGGCGCCCATGCTGGTGGTGCGCGCCGGGCGCGATCATCCGCGCATGAATCAGGCTATTGACGCTTTTGTAGTTGAGGCGCTCAAGCAGAACGCGCCCATCGAAGTCATCAATTATCCAGAGGGCCGTCATGGCTTTGATGGACTGGACGCGACGGACCGGACCCGGCAGATCATTCAGCAAACGCTGACATTTCTGAAAACGCATCTGAGCGGCTAATATCTCATCTTCTTGAATACTTGAGGCTGCTCCCTGTAACGCTGCCTTCCAGGCGGCGAGACGCTCGAAAGCACGGGCGCTCGCCCCCAGGTCAACGTACCGGCAGGCCAGCGTTGCGCTAGCACGGAGGCTGGCGGTACAGGCAGGTGGCCTCCGCCTGTAGCGCCGCCGTCCCTGGCGGCGAACGGCGGGGGGTGTGGCGCGCCCCGTAAACGTTGCCCTGCAAAAAAACTGTCGGGGAGAGAGGGGGCGGCCTTACTCGCCGACCCGCGCAACAGGTTTCGCCGGTTTCTTACCCCTGAAGAGCCAGACAAGTCCGGCGATCATCGCCAGCGCGATCAGCACCATCAGCACCGCTTCGGGCGTCCCCAGCGGCAGGCTGGGCAGCCAGGACGGCGGCGCGTTCTTTTCGGCGTTGTCAACGACGGCCATTGGCGCTGTGCCATAGGGGGCCAGCCGGATCACGCCCCTGGGGCTGACGCCCATATCATAGGTGACGGTATTGTTGGAAGCGTCCAGGCTGAGATAGGTCAGCCAGCTATCGGGCCGGACCCAACTCATATTGCGGTCCGTAGAAAGATCGCGGTAGAGCGAGGGGTTCAACTGTTCCTGAAAGACCACCTTCATGCCGGGCGCGCCAGGAACCTGGCTGCCCACAGAGGATTGCCCGACCACAGCGTTCATATCAGTGGTGCTGAGCGGCTGATCGGTCAGGAAATAGAGATCGGCATGCACATCGGAGTTGCCCAGGGCCAGCACTTCCAGCGGCACCCAGGGATGCGCGGTCTTCATCGTAATCAGAATGGGTACGCCGTCGCCAGAAATCTGATGGCGAGCCTGGGCAATGGATGTATCGTATTTTGCCGCCATAAAGATGGGGCTGCCCAGGGCGTAATCGAGCAGATGGGCGCGCGTTTCGTCATTGATAAAGAAACCATTCTGTTTGGCCCATTCCAGCACGGCCTGGCCGCTGCCGCGAATCACGGTCACGTTCAGCGCCTCGATCTGCACCTGTTGCAGCACATCGGCTTTATCGGGCGCTGCTGAAGCAGTGACCGCGCCAAAAGTCTCTGGCGGGGGATTCACCTCGCGCGCCAGCCGCTGTAAGGTCCAGGCGCCGCCCGCCACAATAGGACTTATTGGCTCAGCGGGCAGGGGGACAATCCAGCCCAGGCTGGAGGTATCGCCTTCGTAGGCAAAGCTGGTCATGTAGTGTTCGATGCCATCGTGCCAGGCAATGAGGGTAGCAGCGCGGGCCAGCCGCACGTCACCATCGGGCGCGATCAGCCCGCCACAGGCCAGGGCTGGCAAGGTCTGGGCTGCAAGGAGGCCCAGCGCGACCAGGGCGCCTGCGGCTACTTTCTTCAAGAGTGTCAGCATGGTGGGTTCTCCTGTTTCGTTTTACTTCTTTCGTCTCAGATTCGCTAGCGATTACCCACCTTGACGCTGCTTGTTCCCAAAAAGTTCCCGAAGCTGCTGGCGTCGCTGGTGGCTTAGCTTCAGCGTGAACCCTGCGTCTGGTTTGCGATGGGCTTCTCTTCGATGCGAACGCGGTGGAAGACGCCCCAGAGGGCCAGGTCTTGCATAGCCTTGAGGCCGCCCGCGATGATAAAGGGCAGGCCAAGCACGAGGGCTGGCCCTTGCAAGAGCAGGCCGGAGAAGACCGGGCTGGCGCTTGCGCCCGCGCTGCGCGCCAGCGAAGTGACGCTGGCCGAGGCGGTACGCTCTTCTGGCGCGACGAGGGCCATTGTGTAGGCTTGACGGGTGGGTACATCCATCTGCGAAAGCAACTGACGCAGCAGCAAGACCCCGGCGGCCAGTGGGAAGGTGGGCATGAAGGGGACCAGCGCCAGTAAGACGTTGGAAGGCAGATGGGTGAAGACCATCGTGTTGAGCAGCCCGATGCGTCGGGCAATCGCCGGAACGGCCAGAAACGAAAGCGCGCTGAACGTATTGGCTCCGAAGAAGAGCGCGGCCAGCGGGGCAAGCGGCACGCCAAAACGCAGGTGGAAAAAGAGCGCCATCAGGCTCTGCACGATCAGGCCGCCCGCCAGCGCATCCAGGCTGAAGAGCGCCGAGAGCTTGAGGACGATGCCCCGCGAGCCGTCCTAGCGCCGGGACCAGCCGCCAGCGCCTGGCTGTCTCTCTCGCGCTGTCAGAGGGCGCTTCTACAGCAGATGAGAGGCCCAGCGCCAGCACCCCAACCAGCAGCGCCAGCGCCGCGTACACACCAAACATCAGCCGGATGCCCATGCTGGCGGGCAGCCCTGCCCGCGCCAGCAGGTCTGGCAGGCCCGCTGCCAATGCGCCCAGCGCCCCGGCAAACGAGGCGGCCAGGTTGTAGCGCGCAAAGAGGCTGGTGCGCCGCTCTGGTGAGCCAATCTGTGCGAGCATCGCCTGCTCGATGGGTAAAAATGGCGCGGTCTCGGAGGCGGTGGTTCCCAGTGTGCCAAAGAGCGCCGCCAGCAGCAGCAAGGGATAGAAGTCCGTCAGCCCGAAGGTTACTCCCGTTGCCGCCATGAGCAGCGCCAGTCCAACGAGCGTGCGTCGCCGCCCCCAGCGATCAGCGACGATACCGATCAGATACGTCCCCAGGAAATCGCCGATCAGCGAGACGGTGATAATCGCGCCAATGGCGGCAGGTGAGAGGCCCGCTGCGCTGAGGGCGATGCCCAGCAGAACCGAAAGCAGCCCATAGGCGAAGGAGCGCAGCCCGCGCGCAGCGGTGATGCGCCAGGCGTCGCTCAGGCGGCTATTGCCCGGCTTCTTCTTCCTTCGGTCTGCTGGCATGCTTTTTGCTCACCCCCTGCGCTTCGTTCATCACCTGGCGTGCCACCGCAGGGTCGAGCGTGTTGAGGCGGCGCAGCATCTCTTCGTGCTGGGCTTCAAGCCGCTCGATGATTTTGATAATCAGGCTGTCCTGATGGTCCAGGTGCTCCAGGATGTGGGTGATTTCCTGCTCACCTTTGACATCGGTGAGATAGTCGTTTTGCGCCGTCAGCCGGTCTTTTTCGGCCTGGCGGTTCTGAGAGATCATAATGAAAGGGGCAGCGAAGGCGGCCTCAAAGGAGAGCATCAGGTTCAGGAGCACAAAAGGGTAATAATCCCAGCGAAATTTCCAGGCAATAGTGTTCAACACGATCCAGGCTATCAGGATGCAGCTCTGGGTAATGATAAAACGCCAGCTCCCCATGTTCGCAGCGACAGCATCGGCCACCTTCTGCCCAACGGTCAACTGCTCAGCAGCCAGTTCGTTGACGTTCCTGATCGGTTGGTGTTCGTGCTTGAAGCTGGGGAAGCGCAGGTGATGCAGGCTCTCAGGCAGGTGAAGTCCCCCGGTCCAGTGAAGTCCCTGGTGATGAGGAGCGGCTGGCGTTGAAACCATCTGCGTATTACCTGGTGTATCCATCGGTGTTTCCGGGCGCGCTGCTGGCTAAAGGCGGCAGGCGAGCGCGCGGCTCCTTTCTTGACTGAACGTAGTGACAAAACCTCGGTAGGTGAGAAAGATTATACCCTTTGTTTCTCTGGCTGAACAGCCTGCCCGAATGCGCGCAAACCTTCCCCGGATAGGGCCATTCATAACGAGTTTGTAACCTGATTGATACCAAACGCGGTTGTCTGGTTGGCGCCAATCAGGTACAATAGTCCCGATTTCGTAATCCTACAGCCGGTTTCTGGTGTATGCTGTAACAGACGCTGCTCCATGTATAATTCAGACGATAAAAGGTTATTAGCTCGTTGAAGCAATCCGGGGTAAGAAGCTCCGGGGTGTAGTGAGCAGGGGAAATGATATGCGCTTTCCGCGTCCTGCTTTTCGTGTATGGCTGCTCTCCTGGTATAGTGTTCTGAAGACGCCAGCGAACGTCACGCTGGCGGGTGACGCTGTTGACGACGCCCCCCTCGATGACGTTCTGGCCCGCATGCGTGTTCGCCGGACGCTGCGCCAGCAGCTTTTGCTGCGGGAACAGCGCCGACGGCGCGCGACGCTGGTGGTCGTCGGCGCGGCTGCTGTGCTGTTGATGAATCTGCTCAGCGCGTCGGGCAGCATCTCAACAGTGTATGCCAGGGAGTTCGCCCCCCTGGCGGCCCAGGATGGCGGGTTGCCTGCGCCGCCGACTGACGCCAGCGGCCACGCGCTCCCCCCCAGCGGGACGACGGTTCCGCAAACCGTCTCCGCTTTCGATGCCCTCCAGGCCAATCAAGCGCCAATGACCGCGCCGAAGAATCCGGCTGCCGCTGGCTGCGCGAAGGTCTACCATAGCCCGGATGGCAACCCCTATCCGGTCTGCCCTGGCCCACAGCCTTTGCGCGGCGGCAACTGTACCTGGTGGGCGTGGGAGCAGTGGCATAACCTGGGCTTTAATCTGCCGGCCTGGGGTGACGCTATCTATTGGGCGGATCGCGCTGAAGAGTATGGTTTGCAGATGGGTACCGTTCCGCGTGTCAACGCGTTGGTCGTCTTCCCGCGCGGCGATGGCGTCTGGGCCTGGGATAATGCTGGTCACGTCGCGTTTGTGACGCAGGTATTCAGCGATCTCGATACCTTCAATGTGACCTATGAGAATTACGGCGACCCAACGCTGGTTCATTATGGCAAGAATTATCGCGTCTCCATCATCCAGCAGCCCCGCTTTCAGAATGGGGAGATGCGCTTCATTTATTTCCCCGGCACAGGTGGCGCTCCTGGTGGCTCTGGCTCCGGCACGCCTGCTGCTGCTGGCGCAGATGTAATCAGCAATTATGTCGCCGATTTTGCGGGCGACGGGCGCAGCGAAGTGCTGCGCTATAACCGCAGCCAGGGCGCTTTCGATTTCCTGCAACTGAGCGATGATTTCTCGACGGTGACTGACGTTCCGCTGGAAGACACAACCACCCGCAACGGACACTGGGGCAGTTCCTGGGAAGTGTATGTCGGCAACTTTGACGCCGATTCCAGTGGAACTGCCGATCTGCTGCTCTATGATCGCAAGCATGGTATCGCCCGCTTCATCACGCTCTTCAGCGATCTGAGCGTTGCCAGTGATGTCTGGCAAACAGGCTGGAAGTCAACCTGGGAGATTTATGTTGGCTCGTTCGATGGTCATGCGGACCAACTGCTGTTCTATGATCGTGATTTAGCGAAAGATCACGGCCAGTGGACCCCCGCACCCGGCGAGCCTGCGGTTCCGGCTGGAGTGGATACCGGCGCGAATGGCAGCCAGGGCGGCGACACCAACACGAACCCGCCGCCTGGCTCCGGCGGGTCCAATACCAACCCGCCCTATGACCCCAATTCCACTGATTGGCAGCACCACCATCGCACCGCCACCCTGGCGCTGGTGAATTATAACGATGATTTCACGGTGAACCATCAGGTGACTTTTGATCGCTGGCATAATACCTTTGAGGTACATGTCGGCCAGTTTAGTCACGCCGGGCGCGATGACCTGCTCTTCTATGATCGCAAGGTGGGTGTGATGCTCATGGTAGCGTTCGATAACCACCTCAACATCAGCGCAACCTCTCAGCAGGACAAGGTTTCTGGCGCCTGGGAGGTGTATCCGGGCGATTACGATGGCACGCTGCGCAACAGCCTCTTCCTCTTTGACCGCAAGGCTGGCAAGGCGCAGGTGATGGCCTTTAATCCCGATCTCACGCTGCGCCGCCAGGTGAGCTATTCCAACTGGGGCAAAGGATGGGAGTTTTATACCGGCCATTTTGGCGGCCCCAGCAGCGCCTCGGTTGAGTTGCTGATGTATAGTCGCGGCGCGGGGATGCTTTCCTTTGTGGGCTTTGACGCCAATCTAGAGGTCGGACACCAGGCGCGCTATACTGGCTTCCGCTCGACCTGGACGGTCTTTGTCGGCCAGTTTGGCGCGCCCTGCGACAACCAGCCAGGCGCCCAGGATACCGCGACACCTACTCATACCGCAACGTCCACGCCTACTGCCACACCTACCGCCACACCGACGCCAGACCCCCATAACGACGGCGCGCCCACTTCGCCAACATCGGGTACGACGGTGACGGTCAATCAATTCTGCGCCGACAGCGTTTTGCTGGTGGACGAGGCGAAAGGCGATGCGCGGCTGATCTTCTTTACCTTTGATAACGGATTGCATGGCGGCAAGCCGACGTTCACGCAGACCACAGTCCCCTGGGTTACTCCGACGCCAACGCCAACAAAGTCACCGACGCCGACGCCAACGCCAACCAAGACACCCACGCCAAGGCCAGCGAATCCGTCGGCGCCGAGTCCAACGCCAAGTCCAACGCCAAGTCCAACGCCCAGCCCGACGCCCAGCCCAACACCTAGCCCGACGCCTAGCCCGACACCAACGGATACCCCGACGCCCTAGCTGGCGTCAGGCGCACAGGAGGGATGAGGCCCTGAAGAGAGGCGCGTGATGGAAGCAAGAATGATCGCTGCGCAGGGCGACATTACCCGACAGCAGGTGGATGCCATCGTCAACGCGGCCAATAGTGCTTTGCGGGCCGGTGGAGGCGTCTGTGGGGCGATTCATGACGCTGCGGGGCCAGAACTGGAGCAGACATGCCTGGCGTTGAGTGGCTGCCCAACGGGCGACGCGAAGATCACGCCTGGTTTCCGGCTTCCGGCGCGCTGGGTGATTCACACCGTCGGCCCTATCTGGCAAGACGGCGAGCATCAGGAAGACGCGCTGCTGGCAAGCTGCTATCAAAAGAGCCTGGCGCTGGCTGAGCAGCACGACATCCACACACTTGCGTTTCCAGCGATCAGTACGGGTATCTTCGGCTTTCCTCTGGAGCGCGCCACCGCTATTGCCGTCTCCGAAACCAGACGCTTCCTTGACGGACACGCTTTGCCGGAGCAGGTGATCTTCATGTGCTTCAGCGAGCGCGCCTATCAGGTCTATCTCAATGCCATGCAGCACCTGAGCGGCGAGTAAAATGACAGAGAAGGCGTCACCAGCAAAGAAACCAGAAGAAGCAGCGCAGAAAAAATGGGCGAAGAGAGCTGCGATAGCAACCTTCACACTCTCCGCAGTCCTTTTCGTAGGAAGCCTTATATTGATAAACGCCTTCGACGCCGTAATAGCTGGCGCTGTCGTATTGGGGGTTTCTCTAACTTTATGGGTACTTGGCGTTGGTTTCGTTCTGCTGGCCCAACCTTGATCCTTATTCATTCAGGGATAGATTGCCGAGTTGGATTAAGGAGGAAAGGCGAAGGGCAATGGGCAATAATAACTCTGCTCTCACCGCCGAGTACCCACTTCCGTATCGTTGCGGCTTTCGGCGGGTTCCGGCGCTTCCTGCGGCTGCCCCTCGTCCTCCGGCGGGCCGGGCGGAATGGCCCTGGCCTCCTCCAGTGTGGTGTCGTGGTGATCGCCGCCTGTCGCGCTGCGAATCCAGGGGGCCAGCACCCGCACGATGAAGACCTGGGCGACGGCGGCGAATGGCACCGCCAGCAGCGTCCCTTCCAGGCCAAATAAGAGCGTGCCAATCGCCAGGGCGACCACGACGGTCAGCGGGCGCAGTTGCACGACGCGGTTCATCACCAGGGGGACCAGCGTATGTCCCTCAAACTGCTGAATGAGCAGATAGACCAGCGCCACGATGATGCCTCTGGTGGGCGAGATGGTGAAGCCCAGGATGATAGCGGGCGCCGCGCCGATGAATGGCCCGACCAGCGGAATTAACTCGGTCAGTCCGGCAAAGACGCCCAGCAGCAGCGCAAACCGCAAGCCAAGCAGCCAGCAGGCCACACCGCACAGGATGCCGATCACAAACATATTGATCAGGACACCGTGTACATAGCCCCCCAGGCGCAGGCTCATGTCATCCAGCGCCTCCGCGCCCGCGCGGCGCAGACGCGGAGGGAAGAGGCTGAGGAAGAACTCGCGCAGGCCATCGCTGTACGCGGTCCAGAACAGGGCCATGAAGAGGGTGATCACAATATCGGAAAGGATGCCGATGATCGTTGTTGGGATGCTGACGATGATGGGCGTGATATTGCCGAGCACATTAGCGATCTGGTTGGGGATAGCGTCGCCTCCGGGCAGGTCTTTGAGCGCGCCCTGCGCCTGCTCGGCGAAGTTTTCCACATCCGTCGTGTACTGCGGCAGATTCTTCAAGAAGAGGTTGATCTCCTCTACCAACGGCTGGCTAATCAGATAGCCCAGTCCGGCCAGGATGCCCAGACCGATCAGATAGATGATCAGTACCCCTATCCAGCGCGGGATATGGTAGCGATTCATCCAGCGCACTGCGGGACGCATGGCCTCGGCAATGGTGATGGCGGCAAAGAGGAGCAAGAGAACCGAAATGATGCTCTTGAGAAAGAGCAGCAAGAGGATAACGCCGACAGTTGCCCCAATCGTCAGCCAGATCGTCCTGGGGGCTATGGAGATTTTGACGTGCGCCGGGAAGAGACGCCCTGTTGTCTCAGGCTGGTCCTGCTGCTGCGGGTTTTGCGGCTCTGTGCCGGACATAACGCGTACTTTCTAGCGGCTCAATCTCTCTGCCAACTCATCCCTCAGACCCACTGCAATGCTCTTAGCCAGGGGCCAGTATCAGAACCAGGGTTCTGTATTCTACAGGATACAACTACTTTGGCCTCAAGCGCAAACGCCATGCGCAGGCTCTAGAACGCCAGAGCGTCGTCCTTCTGGTTCAGGAATGCCAGCAAGAACTGATAGAGGGCAAAGAGTTCCAGGGCAAACGGCAGATAGCCGGTATAGCCCAGGATGGGCATCTCGAAGACCCTGGCAAAGCCGACATAGGGAACGGTATAGTACCATTTGGGCAGCGAAAAGAAGTTCCACATCTCCCAAAAAAAGCCGCAGGTCAGCGCGGCCAGCGGCAGCGCCACAAAAAAGCGCCAGTCGCGCACTTTGAGGTGCGCCAGAGCCGATTTGCGCCCCATCAAGTTATTCAGTGGGTCCAGCAGCAGGACAACGGAAAGCCAGATGAGCATGAACGCCTGCTGCGGGAAGAGAAAGGGCAGGATGACGCAGGCGCCACCCAGCAGCATCAGCCGCGCGGCGGTGGGCGCGGAGGCGCGCGGGCCAGTTGCATAGGCGGGCAGGCGTGGGCGCAGCCCCTTGAAGCTGGTCCAGAGTTCGGCCATCTCCATCACAACCGGCAAAACGGTGGTGAAATCGAGCGTCTGGACAAAAATCTGCTCGGCGGCGCTGTAGGTGTGATCGTAGATGTAGTGCCAGTTCTGCACAGGAATGTTGAAGGCCTCGAAGAGCCACCAGAACAGCGCGGAAAGCGCAAACATCTGCGCGAACTTCGCCGGGGCGCGCGTCATCAACGAACTGCCGGTGCGCGCTTTGTTCAGCGCGTCGAGCACGATGATGAAGCTGAACCAGAGCGGAAAGAAGCTATAGCGGTAAAAGGGGTCAATGCGAGTCCAGGCCAGGAACCAGACCGTCAGATTCAGGGCGATTGCCAGATACCCATAGAGCGGATAACGTCTCCACAAGGGCAGCGAGCGGGTTGGAACAGCCTCCTGCTCCAGCGGTGTGGTACGTACAGTCATGCAGTCGCAAACCTCGCACTTTCCAGGCGCGTAGGGATACCAGACCGGCTGCGTCGTGTGAGCAATCTGCCCTACTGCGCGTAACGCTGACTCTGCCCGGCAAGACCGACTCGTCGGATGCAGCAGGCAGGCATGACAGGTATCGGGTTCAAGCTGCGAACTGCTTGACGAGTTTCAGCAACCTTTCGACCTCGAAAGGTTTCGTGAGCGTACACGCCGCCCCCAATTCGCTCCCGCGCACGTGCGCGTATTGGTCGGCGCTGATTACAATGATCGGCGAGACCTTTACGCCCTTTTTCTGGCGCAGCGCAGCTACGACCTGCGCGCCACTCATGCCCGGCAGGGCGAGATCGAGCAAGATCAATGCGGGCGCTTCGCCGACAGCCTCTGCCGCCTGAATCCACCGCAAGGCTTCACGTCCACTGGTAACAGCGGCAACTGGATAGCCTGCCTCCTCCAGCACCCATGTCAGCGTCTCCAGGATGTCGGGATCGTCATCAATAATCAGGATGGTCCGGGTCGCAGTGGTCCCCTCACGATGGGCAGCAGGCTGCGTATCGTGTTCAGCCACAACCAGAGGAGCAGGCTCCTCCTGGGACTTGTTCATAGCTCAGACTCCATCCCTAGAGTGAGTGAGACGTATTCCTGGCAGGCTTGTTTGCAAAAGCTGGCCCACCTTAAGAATAGTAGTATTATACACAATTTCGTTAGAAGATGCCTGTGGTACAATTACCATGAGGCGTTTGATCAATGCTTTACGATGCGTCTTTTTGGGGAACATGCCCCAAAGATGCACCTTTTAGCGTGCTGGCGCGTATACTTAAGTGGGTACGTGAGAGCGTCTCAGCGCGAGTTACTCGCGTGGTTTCCCAGGTGGGTCAACGGCGCGTCTGCGCGGTTATAAGCCTCAGCGCGGGCCAACCTGGATGGGAGATACAAAAACGATGGCAAAGCGACCGACCTGGTATAAGCCGGATGTTCAACTTTCACTGCGCATGTTCACCACCATGCTGCTACTGGGCGCGCTCTATACCGCGTTTATCGTGGTGTTGTGGTATCTGGGCGTCAACTTCATCTTGCTGCTGGTGATTGCGGCGGTGATCCTGGGTGTCCAACTCTTCTTCACTGATAAGATAGCCCTTTTTTCGATGAACGCGCGCGAGGTCACTCCAGAGGAAGCGCCGCAGCTTCACGCGCTGATTGATCGCCTGTCGGCCCAGGCCAATCTGCCCAAGCCGAAAGTAGCGATTGTCAATACCAACCTGCCTAATGCCTTTGCCACGGGCCGCAGCAAGAAGCACGCGGTGATCGCTGTGACGACGGGCCTGCTGGATCGCCTGAATACCCAGGAACTGGAGGCGGTGCTGGCCCATGAACTGACCCATATCATCAACCGCGATATGGTGGTGATGACCATAGCGATGTTCCTCTCGATGGTCGCTTCGCTGATTGTCAACTCGTTCCTGTGGGGCGCGTTCTATGGCGGTGGTCGGCGCGATGACCGCGATGGCGGGGGCAACGCCTTCGTTCTGGTCTGGCTGGTGGCAATCGTCGTCTACGCGCTCAGCTTCGTGCTGATTCGCACGCTCTCGCGCTATCGGGAATACGCGGCGGATCGCGGCTCGGCGCTGATTACCGGCGAGCCGGGGAATCTGGCCTCGGCGCTCATGCGCATCGAAGGTACGATTGAGAGCGGGCGCATCCCCGACCGCGATCTGCGCCAGGCGCAGGGGGTGAGCGCGCTGATGATCATGCCGCTGCGCGGCCAGAGCGTGATGGAGCTCTTCTCGACACACCCGTCGCTGGAGCATCGCGTCGAGCGGTTGCAGCGCATCCAGAAGCAAATGGAAGCGCCCCGCTAATAATTGGCTCTTGAACACGAGGAGGCAGCAAGCATGGGGTTCTTTGAGACGCTCTTTGGGCGGCAAAAGCCGGTGAAAATGAGTCCAGAGAAGCTCTTTGCTATGTCTACAGCGGAATTGACGCTGCGTACCAGTTTGGAACTGGTTCCGGCGGGCCACGCGGGCATCTGCTTTCAAGGGCTGGCCTCCTCGCCCTTCAAGCAGTTGCAGGGCGAATTGAATCAGTTAATGCAGGTGGCAGGCCAGGGCGGCGGCGTCCAGGCGCGCCCCTGGGAAGACGACCTGGGCTATAAGTGGTTTCTAATGGAAGGCCAGGACTTCCAGGGCATGGTCGCGGCGGTGCATATGGTCAGCCAGAGTCTGCTGGAAGAGGGCTATTCCGAGCAATTGCTGGCAGCCGTCTTTCGCTTTAATGACGAGCGCGCCCGCCCCATCTACTGGGTATATAACTATAAGCGCGGCACCTTCTACCCCTTTGTCCCCCGCCCCGACAGCAGCAGCCATCACCGCGACAATGCCGAAGAACTGCGTTTGAGCGCGGCGATGGACAAAGAAATGCCCATCGAGAAAGACCTGGAACGCTGGTATGCCCTCTGGGGCTTGCCGTTCTAGCACTGCCTGCTGCGTACCCCACCACTTGTAGCGCCGCCTTCCAGGCGGCCACCCGCGTGTACCGCCGCCGTCCCTGGCGGCGAGGGTGGGGTCTGGTGTGGCCTGTAGCGCCGCCTTCCAGGCGGCAGGAGGGGCTGGGTGTGGCACAGCTTCTTCGCTCAGTTAACCCACCCGCCTGAAGTAAACTCCCAGGTGAGAAACAGCGCCAGCATGCTCCCCAGCGCCAGCCAGACTATGCGCAGCGCCGGATGGCCCCTGGCAAGCAGTTCTCCTGGCAGCACAGCCAGGGGCAGCGCCGCCAGCAGATAGCGCGCCGCGCTGATGGTCAGGCCCGCCGATTGCACCTTCGCCAATGCCAGACACCAGCAGCCGATGATGTAGAGAGCTATTCCTGGCGGCAGGCGGCGAACCGCAAACACGATAGTAATGCCCGCCAGGATAGCCGCCGCCGCGTCCAGGGGAACGGAGAGTCCCAGCGGGATGGGTATCGCATTCTGCGCCAGCGCCACGAGATCGGCGATGACGCCGGTTCCCGGCCAGGTAGAATGGAGATCCCAGCCATTCGCGGCAGCGAGCGGTTCCCAGGGAAACGGCGCGCGCAGCGCCAGGCCGACAACGAGCAGCCAGGCCAGATAGACGCCGGGTCCGGCAAGAGCGGCCAGCCCTGGCTTCCAGAGGGAAGCCGCCGCGTCCCGCCAGCAGGCGCTGGCCCATCCCTGGCGCGCGCAGGTCAGCACAGCGCCGACAAACATCGGGACAACGAGCAGCGAGAGCAAGAGTCCCTGGTGGCGCGTCAGAGTCGCCACCACCGCGAACAGCGCCATGCGCCGCCAGCGGCCTTCCAGAAACGCCAGCAGCGCCCCCAGCGCGGCCCACAGAAACAGCGACTCGGTATAACCGGCCATCAGAAAGAACGAGACGGGCAAGAGGGCGGCAGCCAGCAGCGTCCAGGGGGCAGCGTGGGGTGTCAGGCTGAGCTTTTCTGCCAGCCGATAGAGATACAGCAATGCGCCAAACGCGGCGCCTGTCGAGATCAGCAGCGCGGCGGCCAGGTATTGGCCGCCCAGCGCCACACCCAGGAGATGTACCAGCAGGGGATAGAGGGGCATGAAAGCAGTGGCGCCATAGGCCGTGTAGCCGTATTGGGCGATTCCAAGATACCAGGAGGTATCCCAATGCAGCCAGGGCGCGGTGAGGTACCGGAATACGTCGCCCGATGGGTGGCCCGCTTCCGGGCCGCCTATCCAGGCCAGGGCTGCGATGAGCGAACAGGAGGCGCGCAGCCCCAGCGTCGTCAACAGGGCCGCGCGCACATCGGGGCGTGCGAACCACTGGCGCCATGATCCTGTTGGCCGGGGCAGCGGCTTAGAGTTCGTTCTCCTCAAAGTACTTTCTGGCTTCTGCCATGCTCATATCTGGCGGGGGGATGAGGAGTTGCGATGGCGCCAATTCATCGTAGGGGACGACTTTGCCTTGCTCTCGAATGAAGCTCACCAACTGATCCAGTAATGCGCTAAACTGGCCTTCATCTGCTTGAGCGGCGGCTTTCTCCAGATCGTTATCCAGTTTGGTAATAGCCGACAGGTGAGCGTCATCCAACCGATATTGATCTTCACCGAGAATCCGTACAATCATGCTGTGTTCTCCCTGGCCGCTTATTGCCCACTGGGAAGCTGCTTTGGCCCCTGTGCCTGGTTGCCAGGGCCAAGCTGTACCTGCTGTTTCATAGCCTCCAGTTGAGCGTCCACCTGAGACTGGCTGCTGATCTGGTTCAACTGACGATCAATGTAATCACCGCCGCCAGGGCCAATCATCGCGGTGTCCTGAAGGGTGCCTTGCTCGATCAACTGGTCCATCGCCTGGGCGCGCGCCTGCATCGTCAGCACCTTATCCTGGGCGCGTTGGACAGCCATGTTGACATCGGCCATCTCTTCCGAAAGGCCCGTAGCTGCCTCGCTGATCTTGACCTGCGCCTGGGCTGCGCCATACTGCGCCTTGACCATCTCCTTCTGCGTGCGGAACGATTCCACGCGCGCGGAAAGACGCTGTTCGATCTGGACAAACTTCTCCTGCTGCGCCTTCAACTGCTCGATCTGCTGCTGGAAGCCGGTCAACTGCGTCTGAAGGTTCTGGCGGCGCTCCAGGGCCATGCGCGCCAGGTCTTCGCGGTTAGCGCCCAGCGCCTGCCGCGCCTGGTCCTCGTATTTTGCCATCTGCGTTGTCACCTGGGCCTGTTGCAGTTCCAACCGCTTCTCGTTGGTGACGACATCCGCAATAGCGCGGCGCAGGTTCTGGAGTTGCTCTAACTGCTTCTGGTAGGAGTAATCCAGGGTCATGCCGGGGTCTTCAGCCTTGTCCAGCGCCGAACTGAAGACCGTTTTAATATACGTTGTGAATCGGGAGATCAGCCCCATCGGTTCGTCCTCCTGCTTCTGCGGATGCTGCTGAATCGGCCTGCCCGCAGGAAAAGCGCCCACAAACGGCCCGCGCTCTGACGGGCCACTATCAGCATGATACAGCACCAGAGGCGCTGAAGTCAACGTATCGCGTTTTGTTAGCCCTTGCTTTCACCGCCCGGCGTCATCTGCCAGCGCGTAAGACAGCGCCTCCTCCAGCGAGAGCGCCTGACCTGCTGTCCACACCTGCTCGAAGCGTTCACTTCCCAACGTCTGCTGAGCGGCTGCGACCGTCTGGTCATAGGGTAGCTGTTCGGCGGGTGGCCTGGGCGAGCGCATCTCCTCGCGTAATCGGGCGGCTGCCGCACAAAGCCGCGCGGCGCGCTCAGGCTCGCCCAGCGCGCTGGCCGCCGCTGCCATGCCCTCGAATATCCAGGCAATGTAGGTCTTGTTGCCAAAGGTCCGATGCAGGCTGAGGCTTTCCCGATACAACGCCAGCGCGCGCGGGTAGTCGCTTTGATCGCGGGCCAGCAGCGCCAGACTGGTGAGGATGTTGGCAGTACCCCAGGTCAGGCCGATCCGGCGGGTCTGCGCCAGTGCCTCCTCGAAGACCTGCGTGGCGCGAGGATAATTGCCCCGGGCGCGGAAGACATGCCCCAGCGTAATCAGGATGCGCCCCTCGCCGCCGAGATCGCCTGCCTGTCGGCAGCGTTCCAGCCCTTGCTCAAGGAGCCTGGCTGCCAGGGGCAGATCGCCGCGCGTCTCGGCCACAACCCCAAGCTGGTTCAGCGCGTTACCCATGCCGCTCTCGTCGCCGATGCTTTCAGCCAGCGCCAGCCCTTCTTTAGCAAGCATTTCAACGCGATCATACTGGCCCAGGTCCAACAGGTCTTGCGCCAGCCCGAAGAGCGCGCCAATGCGTACCGGCGGGGTAGCTGCGCGGGCGCCAGCAGCATCATCCAGCGCCAGCAGTGCTTCGTGCCAGCCAAGCACTTCACTGAGCATCCCGCGACTGTACCATGTGCGTCCACAGGCGTTTGCCAGGCGCAGGCCCAGGCCGGTTTCGCGTTGTTCGCGTGTCCACTCCAGCGCGGCGCGCACATTCGTGTACTCCCGCATAAGCTGCGCGTCCCGCCTGTCCTGGTCTGGCCCTACGTGCCCTAGCTCTTCTGCCAGACGGGCATAATATTCAGCGTGCCGCCTGCCCAGGGTCTCGGCCTCGCCGCTCTCGCGCAGGCGCTCCAGGGCATATTCCCGAATGATCTCCAGCATGCTGAAGCGCGGCGCTTTTGCTTCGGCGTTCTCGGCGCGCAGCAGGCTTTTATCCACCAGGGCTGTCAAGGCTTCCAACACAGCGGTGGAAGCCTCATCTGCCTCGCCGCAGATGGCTTCCGCTGCTTCCAGCGCACAACCCCCGGCAAAGGCAGCCAGCCGCCTGAACAGGCGCTGTTCGCCGGGGCTGAGCAGTTCATAGCTCCAGGCAACGGCGTCGCGCATCGTGCGCTGGCGCTCCGGCAGGTCGAATGCCCCGCCGGTCAGGAGCGGAAGGCGGCTGTTCAGCCGCTCCAGCAGCGTCTGCGGCGGCAGCGCCTTCACACGGGCCGCCGCCAGTTCAAGCGCCAGCGGCAGCCGGTCCAGGCGCTGGCAGATGGCTCCTGCTGCCTGAATCGTCTCCAACGTCACGTCCAGGTCCGGCTGCACCGCCTGCGCCCGTTGCAGAAAGAGGGTGATCGCTGCTTCCTGCTCCAGCGGCGCGACGGGCAGTTCGTATTCTCCCCGGATGTGCAGCGCAGCCCGACTGGTAACAAGGATCGTGAGCCGGGGGCAGGCGCTGAGCAGTTCGGCGACCAGCGGCGCGGCATCCGCAACCTGCTCAAAGTTATCCAGCAAGAGCAGGCTCTGCCGTTCGCGCAGCGCGGTTTTCAGCAGATCGCGCGGCGCTTGCCCGGCGGCTTCGCGCAGCCCCAACGCCTGGGCGATGGCCGCCGCAACCAGCGCCGGGTCACGAATGACAGCCAGCCCCACGAACCAGACGCCATCGTCGAAGCGGTCAAGCAGATCTTCAGCGACTTGCAGCCCCAGCCGAGTCTTGCCGACTCCGCTGGGTCCGACAAGCGTGAGCAGGCGCACTTCTTTGCGCCCCAAAAGCATCGCCGCTCGCAGCGCATCTGATTCGCGCCCAATCAGCGGAGTGAGCGGAAGCGGCAAATTATGCGGCGGATGAATCTGAGGCTCCAGCGCGGCAGCAGGATCAACTATCGGGCGGGCTGCTGCAACGAGCAGGGCGCGCTTGCGTGGAGGCAGCCGCAGCGCCTGGGCCAGCAGGTCCAGCGTATCCTGGCGAGGGATGCGATTCACGCCGCGCTCCAGGTCACTGATGGCCCGCGCACTCAGCCCGGCGCGTTCCGCCAGGGCTTCCTGGGTCAGTCCAGCCGCCAGGCGGTACTGCTTGAGTGATGCTCCAAAAGACGGCTCATCTGCATTCACGGCGTTGTTCTCCTGGCGCGGCGCTTTCTCGTCTGCTGCTCCCCCATGATGCCCGCCAAAGACCATCATAGCACACGTTTCATCAACCTGGCATAGATCGGATGTGTCCCAAGTTCCACCAACTAGCGGGAGGGAGCCACTTGTAGCGCCGCCTTCCAGGCGGCGAGCGACTGGCCGCCAAGATGGCGGCGCTACAAGTAACACGCCTCGCCTGCTAACACCTCATGCGTGATGGAACTGTGTCCGAAAATGTGAGTGATGCTGTGGGTATTCTTCCTGGGCTTTTGGGCTTGAGCAGGTTACGCTGTTGGCGGTGATACGAATGCTGCCTGGCGCGCCGCCGTCTCGAAGGCTTCACTGGTGGTCGTCTGCAAGGCGCGGCTTCAGGCTGGCAGCTCCCACTACCGGGGAGAATCAGGGGAGAAAACTATGATGAATGAAACGCAAAGCATGTCAGGAGCGGCGAAGGCGCAGGAGACTTCACGGGCAGCGCCAGCGCCGGTCATTTTTGTCGCAGTGCTGCTGGTGGGCGTGCTGCTGAGCCTGGCCTTTCCGGTCAGCTTCCTCCCGCGCATCGTAACGCTGCTTGTTGGCGCTGCCTGCTTCCTGATACCATTCGCGCTTGGATTTGCCGCCCTGGGGTTCATGCGCCGCGCCAGAACCAGCGTGAACCCGTACCGGCCAACGACGGCGCTGCTCACCGGAGGGCCGTACCGCCTGAGCCGCAACCCGATGTATCTGGCAATGGCAATCCAGTATGTGGGGCTGGCGCTGTTGTTCGATTCCCTCTGGGCCATCGTCTTGCTGCCGCTGGCCCTGGTTGTCGTCCACTTTACGGTGATTCAGCGCGAGGAGCGTTATCTGGAGCGGAAGTTTGGCGAGGAGTATCTGAGCTATAAAGCAACAGTTCGGCGCTGGTTGTAAGCCGCGCCAGACAAAAGGAGCAAAACATGTCCACTGAAGTGAACAAGGCTATCGTTCGCCGTCTCTTCGAGGAAGTGTTCAACAAGGGCAACCTGACAGTCGCCGATGAGTTAGTGGCCCAGGATGGCATCAACTATGAAGCCCCTCCGGGGATTACTCCTGATGGCCCGGATGGCCTGAAGCAGGCCGTTCAGATGCTCACCCTGGCTTTCCCCGATCTCCACATGACGATTGAGGAAATGATCGCCGAAGGCGATAAGGTGGTGGCGCATACCACGTTCAGCGGCACGCATCAAGGCGCATTTATGGGTATGCCGCCCACTGGCAGGCGCTTCACGCAGCAGCAAATCCATATCGTGCGCCTGGCCGATGGCAAGGCTGTGGAGCATCGGGAGGTGCGCGATGACGTGGGCATGATGCAGCAGCTTGGGGTAATCCCTGCGCCTGGTCACTAACTCGTCAAGAAAGGAACCACACCCATGCCTCCAGCAGAAAACAACGGGGCGCCTGAACAGAACCAGGACGTGCTGCGTCGCGTCATTGAAGAGGGGTTCAACAAGGGCAATTACGCGGCCCTGGACTCGCTTTTCGCCAGCGATTACCGGGAACACCAGTTCGGGCTGAAGACGACATTGGCAGGCTTCAAAGAAGATATTCAGTACCTGCGAACCGCTTTCCCCGATTTGCATCTGACGATTGAAGACAGCATCGCCGACGCCGATACAGTCTGGATACGCATGACGGCGCGCGGTACCAATCGCGGCCCTTTCGTGGGACCGCCTACCGGCAAACCCATGACCATTACGGTCATGGATGTCTGCCGCTTTGCAAACGGGAAGATTGTAGAACACTGGGGCGTTCCTGATCGCTTCGCCGTGATGGCGCAGCTCGGTCTGCTTCCCCAGCCTGCCGGGGAGAAATCGTAGCGCCCGCGCGTACCGCCGCCGTCTCGGCGGCAAGGGGGCTGAGGGGCGGCGGTAGGGCGGCCTCTTGCCTGTACCGCCGCCGTCCCTGGCGGCGCGGGGTGGGGGTTGGTGGCGGCTAGCTGCGTATCAGCTTCAACACCTCGTCGCGCTTCGCTTCCATCAGCGCCCTGGTATCGCCCTCCAGGTTCAGGCGGAGCAGCGGCTCGGTGTTGGAGGGGCGCACGTTATACCACCAATCCTTGAATTGGACAGTGATACCGTCGAGATGATCGATCTGCGCGCCCTGCGCCTGATACTGCGCCTCAAGCTGCTTCAGCTTGCCGGGGATGTCTTTGACCTCGCTGTTGATCTCGCCGCTGCGGAAGCGCGTGTCAATCGGCTTGAGCAGCGCGGAAACCGCCTGCCCTTCTTCGCAGATCAGTTCCAACACGATCAGGAAGGCGATCAGGCCAGAATCGGCGTACCAGTTGTCGCGGAAGTAGAAGTGGCCGGAATGTTCGCCGCCAAAGATCGCGTTTTCATCGCGCATCTGCGCTTTAATAAACGAATGGCCCACGCGCGTGCGAATAGCTTTGCCGCCCGCGCGCTCGATAGTTTCGGGCGTGCTGCGCGAGCAGATCAGGTTATAGAGGATGGTCGCGCCGCGCTGCTTCTTGAGCAGGTTCTTGGAAACCAGCGCCGTGACCATATCGCCGCCGATCAGCCCGCCATGCTCATCCACGATGAACATACGGTCAGCGTCGCCATCGAAAGCCACACCAAGATCGGCGTGGTTATCGCGCACCGCTTTTTGCAGATCGACCATGTTCTGCGGCTCAATCGGGCTGGCCGGATGGTTGGGGAAATTGCCATCGAGCGCGAAATAGAGCGGAATGAGCCGACAGGGCAGGCGCTTAAAGACGCGCGGCAGGATCATCCCCGCCATGCCATTGCCCGCGTCGGCGGCAATGGTCAGCGGTTTGATCTTATTGACATCAATGAAGCTCAGCGCGTGATCGATGTAATCCTCGGTGACTTCGCGGCGGATGACACGCCCCGGCGCTTCGGGTTTGGGAAAATTGCCCTTGAGGGTCAGATCGCGGATGTCGTTCAGGCCGCTGGCCGAACTGAGCGCGATAGCCTGCTCGCGGCAGACTTTGAAGCCATTGTATTGCTTGGGATTATGCGAGGCAGTAATCATCACACCCGCCGGGTAGTTGAACTTGCCGACAGCGAAATACAACTCGTCGGTAGTCGTCAGTCCCAGGTCAATAGCGTCAGCGCCCTGATCGGTGATGCCGCGCATCAACGCCTCGGCCAGTGCGGGCGAAGAGAGGCGCATGTCGCGCCCGACAGCCACCTGAGCGGGCTTCAGATAGAGGACCAGCGCGCGGCCAAAAGAATAGGCCGCTTCCTCGTTGATTTCAGCAGGATAAATGCCCCGAACATCATACGCTCCAAAGATGTGAGCATTGATAGATGTTGGCGTCGCCATATCAGGCTCCTTCTTCTCTATGCTAGCGCAGTACCGGTTACAATGCGCTCGATAATCCAAGCTCTCTCGCAAAACTGGTTCCTGCAACCAGTGGGCCAACGCCAAAAGCGGCGGCGACGGTCTGGCCCAGGTCGGCGAAGCTGGCTCTCGTCCCCAGGTCCACTCCGCCGCGCAGCGTCGGCCCCCAGGCCAGCAGAGGCACGCATTCGCGGGTATGGTCGGTCCCATGCGCGGTAGGGTCCACCCCATGATCGCCAGTAATAAAGAGCGCGTCGCCTGGGCGCAGGCGCGCCTGCGCGTCGGGAATCCAGGCATCCACCTCGCGCAGCGCCTGGGCGTAACCGTGAGCATCGCGTCGGTGGCCCCAGAGCATATCGCATTCCACCAGATTGACGAACAGCAGGCCGGTGAAGTCACGCTCCAGACAGCGCAGTGACGCGGCCATGCCGTCTTTGTTCGTCTCTGTGTGATTGCGCTCGGTGAGGCCGCGCCCGGCGAACAGGTCTTCGATTTTGCCGATGCCAATCACGGTATCGCCGCGCGCCGCCAGCAGATCGAGCAGCGTCGTACCCAGCGGCTCCAACGAGAAATCGCGGCGATGCGCGGTGCGTACAAAATGGCCGGGCGTCCCCTCGAAAGGCCGGGCGATCACCCGCCCGACGGCGTGTTCTCCGGTCAGCATGCGGCGCGCCGTGGCGCAAATGGCATAGAGTTCTTCCAGGGGGATAACCTCTTGATGCGCGGCCACCTGGAACACGCTGTCGGCGGAGGTATACAGGATGGGTCGCCCGGTGCGCAGGTGTTCCTCACCCAGTTCTTTGATGATTTCGGTGCCGGAAGCGGCTTTGTTGCCCAGCACTTCGCGGCCAATCGCCTGCTCGAAACGCCTCACCAGATCGAGGGGGAAGCCATCGGGATAGGTTGGCAGCGGGCGATTGAGAATGACGCCGCTGATCTCCCAATGGCCGGTGGTGCTGTCTTTTCCGGCAGACCGTTCGGCCATCCTGCCCCACGCGCCCGTGGCATCGGCGCGCGGCGGCGTCCCCTCCATCGGCGTAATATTTCCCAGGCCCATCCGGCCCAGGTTGGGCAGTTCCAGCCCGCCAACGGCGCTGGCGCAGTGGCCGAGCGAGTTGGTTCCGGCGTCACCATAGGCGGCGGCGTCGGGCGCATCGCCCGCCCCCACGCCGTCCAGCACAACGATCATAGCCCGTTTCAGGATAGTTGCTGGCATAGTGTATACTCCTGCCTGATCTTTCAATCTTTTGGGGGATGCCAGCCAACCGAAGCCCAGAGTTGGCGCGCATTCACCAACTCCACCCGATTGAGCTTGACCAGGGCAACAGTTGCTCTGCCTGTGGCAGTCAGCCCAACAATGCGGTCTCCTTCAGGCGACCAGGCAAAGTGATCGCTCCAGACCTGGGTACGGGGATTGAAGAGTGGTATACGCTCACCTGTCAGTGGGTCTGCTGCAATGGTCGCATCACCTTTGTATTGGTTGCATTTTCCACACATTAGCCAAAGATTTCCCTCTTCTGTTGGGCCACCGCCTGCTTCTGGGATGATGTGATCGACATCCAATGGCTGGCCGGTAATCCGCTCCTGAGAGAGACAATAACCGCAGCGGCGGCGCGCTTGCTCTGTCACACGCTGCCGGAGCGCTTTGGGGATGTAGGCTTTGCTCATGCTTCTGTGAGCAATACATTAACATCATAGCCATGCTGTTTGAGCAGGACAGCGGCTTTGGCGCGCAGCAGCATGATCAGATCGTACTGGTGAAGCAGTTCATCCAGCTTGAACTGCTCGGCGGAGGTGAGGCTGGCGCGCTTCTGTTTCGTCCGCAACTTTTGGACCGCTTCCGCCATCTCCAGCGGAACACGGCTTCGCGCGACCCGCCAGAGCGCTTCATCATCGGCTGTCTCCAACGCGGTGAGCGCGTCGGTAATATCAGCCGGAAGCTCCTCTTCTTCCACGACCAACCCTGCTGACAATGTTTTCAGAAGTTGGGCTTCCACAGACCGATGATGCTCTTCTGCCCGCTCTTTCAGTCGCTGATAGAGGTCATCAGGGATATTCACCTGCGCCATACGTCACCTCGCTTTCCCATATTCCCATTATACCCCCTCATACTCCCTCTCGTTTGATGGGCGCTTCTGTGGCCTCGATGACCTTTGCGCCCGTGATGGCGAGCAGATCGGCCACGCGCAGCCGCAGATTGACGCCGCGCTGGCCGCCGTTGATAAACAGTTCCTCCAGGGCCGCGCCGCTGGCATCGAGATAGACCTCAAAAGGCTTATCGGTCAGCGCCAGCGGCGAGATGCCCCCCACTTTCAGGCCCGTCAGGCGCTCGGCCTCGCGCTGTGGGGCCATCTGCGCCGATTTGGCGTTGACAGCCCGCGCCACCAGACGCATATCGAGCGCGCGGTCCCCTGGCGTGATGACGAGCAAATGCCGCGCGCCATCAGCAAACACCACCAGCGTCTTGAAGACCTGGCTGGCCGGAACACCCAGCAGCGGCGCGACCTCCTCAGCCGAATGGATGCCCTCTGGATAGAAAAACGCCTCGTAGGGGATACGCCGCCTGTCCAGCAGGCGCATGGCGTTGGTTTTGGTCTTGCTCTCTTTGCTCATGCCTACCAGATGTTCTTCAAAGCCAGCACTTCTTTTGCTGGCGTCCTGTCTCCTGTGCAGCTAATCATGCGCGGAGCCTGGTAGAATCGCAGGGTGAAGCCGAGCGATTCATATAAGCGCACTATCCGCTCCGTCGCCTGATTCGAGAGCACCACTGGCCCTGGATGCCTTGCCAGCCATTCTGCCAGCCGTACCTGATCGTCCCACCCAAACCCTTCTTTGCTGTACTGCGTGAACTCAACATCGTAGGGCGGATCAGCGTAAATGAAGTCTTCCGGCTCGCGCGGAATCTCCTCGAAGGGACCGCTCATAAACTCCCAGGGAGCGAGCGCGCAGGAATACGCGGTAAACTGCGTGGTGTAGTTGATATGCTGGTATTTGCCAAAAGGCACGTTGAACTCGCCCCGGCTGTTAAAGCGGCACAAGCCGTTATATCCTGTCCGGTTCAGGTAATAGAAGAGCGCCGCCGCTTCTTTGCAGCTTCCTTGATTTTCGCGGATCAACTGGTTGAATCGTTCCCTGGAAGCGTAATAGAGTCGCTCATCGTTGCGCATCTCGATGTCAATACTTAGCCCTTCTTTGAGCCAGCGGTAAAAATTGATGGGATGCGGGTTGATGTCATTGAGCAGCGCGCGCGCTGGCGCCAGCCCAAGCGTCACCGCCAGGCCGCCGCACATCGGCTCCAGCAAACGCCGATGCGAGTGCAGCCGCCAGATGGGCTTGAGGTGTGGCACGAGCCATCGCTTGCCGCCAGCCCATTTCAAGGGGGGCGCGAGTGTGGATACCGCTGCCGTTTCAGGGGAACGCATGGGGGCAACTCCTACGAAATGCCGGGCGTCGTAATGACGCTTAGATTATACCCCCTATCAGCGCCTTCTTCAGCCGCACATGGCGCGGCAGCGGATCGCCGATGAGCGGCAGCGCGTAGTCGTAGAACGCCTGGGTGACGCTGGCGCCAGCGGTGTCGAGGAAGTCATCGGGCAGGAGGCGCTGCGCGTTGGCAATGGCCTCCAGATCGGCCAGGCCCGTTTCGCAGGCGTAGCGTGGTCCCGGCTGGCGCACCAGCGTAACCATCTGATCGCTTGCGCCGTCCAGCGCGCGGCGAACCGCCATCTGCCCCACCAGATAGGCTTCCTCGCGGTCCACAGCGGAGACGGCCACCGAGGACATACGCTGAAGGTCGCCGGGCTTCTCGAAGCGCGCCCGCAGCCCCAGCTCGCGCCTGACCAGTTCCACCAGATGCTGGGCTGTGCCGCTGAGCAGCGGATGCGCGAAGGCATCCGCGCCCTGCGCGCCAGCGGCCCCCAGCGGCTGCCCCTGCTCGTCGCGGATCGTTTCCGCGACAACGACAACGACGTAGCCCACAGCCTGATGCACTTCGCGCACCGCCGCCAGAAAGCGTTCGCGGCTGAAGGGCCGTTCGGGCGTGTAGATCAGGTGCGGCGCGTCTTCTGGCCGCTCCTTCCCCAGCGCCGAAGCGGCGGCCAGCCAGCCCGCGTCGCGGCCCATGACTTCGATCACCTTGACCGGATAGTGATGCGGGATAGCCTCGGTACACAGCGCCGAGTCCATTGTTGCCAGCGCGATAAAGCGCGCCGCGCTGCCGTAGCCGGGGCAGTGATCGGTGATCGGCAGATCGTTGTCAATCGTCTTGGGGATGCCGATCACGCGCAGGTCATACTCCGCGTCGCGGGCCGCCAGTGCCAGGCGATGAGCGGTATCCGCCGAGTCATTGCCGCCGATGTAGAGAAAGTAGCGCACGTTCAGCGCGCGCAGCGTCTCCAGCGCGCGGGCCGGGTCTTCCGGCTTCAGCTTATAGCGGCAGGAGCCGAGCGCGGCGGATGGCGTTGCCAGCGCGCGGCTCCAGGTCTCGTCGCTTTCCTGGCGCAGATCGATGATCTGGCGCTTCAGAACGCCCTCGATGCCATGCAGCGCGCCATACATGCCCCCCACCTGCTCGGAGCGCGTGGCTTCCTGTACCGCGCCCGCCAGGCTGGCGTTAATAACGGCGGTAGCCCCGCCGGATTGCCCGATCAACAGCGCGCCCTTGCGCTGCCCACGCTCTCTACTACTCATGCTTTCTCTGTCCTCTAGACAGGACGGTTCTGGTCTTATGGATGAGCTACTGCCCCATCAGTACCAGCGGCGCCAAAAAATCGCCCAATCGTTACAAATCTCAGCCTCAAGCGATATAATACTGGCGGAGTTTTGCCCATATGCGCAGCGTTTTCCGCTGCATGTGCCGGGCGCTTTGCCCATTATAGCACCACCTCGCCAGGGGGAATCCTATGGTTCAACCAATCGCCCGCGTTGCGCCAGGGAGCATCGTTCATCGCTTTCTTGATGGCTCCCAGATGACGGTCCTGGGCCAGAACGATCAGGAGATGTGGGACGCTTTTGTGGCCGATACTCCCAACGGCCACCTGCTCCAGTGTTGGGCCTGGGGAGAACTCAAGCGCACGCTTGGCTGGGAGCCGCTGCGCATCGCCCTCTGGGATGCTGATTCTGGCCGCCTGCTGGCCGGGGCGCAGGCGCTGCTGCGCCCTATTCCCCTGACCGGCTCGCTGTTTGCCTATATCCCCAAAGGGCCTGCCCTCGATTGGTCCGACGCCGCCTGCTGCGAACTCTTCCTGGCCGGCCTCCATGCCTATCTGCGCACCCGCCGCGTCGCTGTGCTGCGCGTGGAGCCTGATCTGCCAGAAAAGATCGGTGAAAACGGGGAAGCCGACCCTGCTTCCCCCTCCCAGACGCCTGCTGATCCGGCGGCCCGCTTTGGCGGCCTCTACAGCGCGGCTCAGGGCCAGGAGGTTGCCCGGCGGCTCAACAACCTGGGCTTTCGCCGCACGCCCGACCACATTCAGCAGCTTCGCACCATTGCCGTTGACCTGGCGGCTGATGAACAGACCATTGCCTCGCGGCAGAAGGCGAAATGGCGCTATAACACCAACCTGGCCGCGCGCAAGGGCATCACGGTGCGCCAGGCTCAGAGCCTGGATGATCTGCAACACTGGTACGACCTCGTGGAAATCACGCGCGCGCGTGATCGCTTTGCCAGTCGGACCCTCTCATACTATCAGCGTGCCTGGAAGTCACTCAAAGCAGGCAATCAGGCAGAGTTGTTCCTGGCAGAGCATGCGGGAACGTTACTGGCTGGTATCTTTGTCTCGCGGGTCGGCAGGCAGGGCATCTACCTCTATGGGGCGTCCAGCGACCAGAACCGCCAATTGATGCCCAATCACCTGCTCCAGTGGGAGGCCATGCGCTGGGCCAAAGCGCAGGGGGCCACGCTCTACGACCTGTGGGGGATCGCCAACAGCGATGATCCCGGCGACCCCCTGGCAGGCGTCACGCAGTTCAAGCGTGGCTGGGGTGGCAAGGTAATCCAATATATTGGCGCGTTTGATTACGTCTACGCGCCCCTGGCCTACCGCATCTTTCTGGGCGGCGCGCGTCTGCTGGCGTCCCTCACCGCCTTTCGCGCCTATCTGCTCAGGAGGCGCGGCAGCTAAGAGCGCCTCACAAAACCTCCGCACGAGCAGGGGCGGGGGTGTAGCGCCGTCCTTCCAGGCGGCAGGGGTGGGGCCACCCGTCGGTTGTGTGAGGCATTCTAAGCGTTTATGCCCTGGTCGCTTTGATGGAAAAGGTCATGGGAATGGGAATCATCCCATCTCTGACCCGCCACCAGCCATCGGCGCTTTCCTCCAGAAATGGGAACGCCTTCCAGGCGCAAACGGGAAACTCGTGCAGGAACTCGATGCGCAGCCCGGCCCCGGCCAGCGCGCTGATGATCGTACCCAGGCTGTGATTCCATTCATAGGCCGGGTGTGTCACTCTGGCGCTGGGATCGGCGTAGTCGCCGTCGCCCTCGAACTTCAGCGGCTCCGGCCCCTGGAAGTAGGGCAAACTGACGCGATAGTCGTCGGATGCTTTGCCGTCGTCGAAAGGCATCATAAACGGATGGCCCTCGACGATATAGAACGTACCCCCTGGCTTGAGATAGCGGCCAATCAGGTGTCCCCACGCTTCCAGGTCCGGCAGCCAGCAGAGCGCGCCATACGACGTAAACACAATATCGAACTGTTCTGCAAGCACGTCTGGCAGATCATAGAGATTCGTGTGAAGAAAGCGCGCCGCGATCCCCAGTTCCTGGCTGAGCGATTGCGCCAGGGCAATCGCTTCCTCCGAAAAATCAACCCCCGTGACACTGGCTCCCAGCCGCGCCCAGGAGAGCGTATCCATGCCGAAATGGCATTGCAGGTGCAGCAGCGTTTTCCCCGCCACGTCCCCTAGCTCCTCGCGCTCGATGCTCATGAGGGTGATTCTGCCGCGCTTGAAGCCTTCCACATCATAAAACGCGGAGCGCGCGTGGATGGGAGTGAGTTCGTTCCAGAGATCGCGGTTGGCGTTCATATAGTCCAGCATCTCTTGCTCCTTGAGCGTGTCTACGCCCTTTTCTCACAGGACGATTTCAACCATATCTCCATCCTGAACCGGATGGTCGCGCCCCACCTGCTGGCCGTCGAAGCGCGCCGATGGCCCCCACAGGCGGGCGCAGCGAAACGCCATGCCCAGCTCGTGATGAATCTCATCGGCCACATCGGCCACTGTCGCGCCTGGCTCCAGCGCCAGCGGCTCCTCGTCCACTGCTCCGTTGTGGCGCAGGTAGACGCGCATCAGGCCGGTGAGCTTCCAGATCGCCTCTTTGAGACGCTCCAGGCTGGCGTCGTCAATGATCGAGACACCCACTATCGGCAGATCGGGTACGGCGGCTTGCAGCGCCTCAAGCGCGCCCTCCGGGGCTTCGTCCGTCTTGGTGGCCGCCACCAGCGCGGGCAGATCGATTCCCGCCGCCGCCAACTCGGCGCGCACCGTCAGTAGTTCATCCGGCGGCGCGGCGCTGTCCTGGCAAAAGACAATGGCGTCAGCCCCGCGCAGCACCCCCAGCAGAGCGCGACCCCCGCCGCGATCCTGGGCGGCTCCCTCGATCAAGCCGGGGATTTCGACCAGTTGGACCAGGACGCCGCCGATGCGCGTTAGCGCCGGGACCGGGCGCAGGGTGGTAAAGGCGTAATCGCCAATCTTGATCTGAACCTGCGAGAGCGTGTGCAGCAGCGATGACTTTCCGGCGTTGGGCGCGCCGACCAGGGCCACCTGCGCAGCCCCTTCGCGACGCACAGCGATGCTGTCGCGCTGCATCGCGTGGGAGCGGATATGTGTCTCGTCAATCTGGCCCAGAACCCATTTGCGAATATCGGCATAAGGACCGTTACGATAGTTGGGCAGATCGTTCAGAATGGAGCGCAGTTCGCGCGCCCGCTCGGACCCCTCTTTGCCGACGAGGCGGCGTTTGATGAGCTGCATCTGAGTGCGATGTGGCATAGGCATAGCATGACCCCCTGGGATATGTGCTGAGAAGAATGCGGGAGGACATGCAAGGCTCGCGGCTGGGGATGGCAAGGATGCCGAGCCGAAGGGAGCGCGTCTGTCCCGCTGCTTACACTGACGCGGTGAACGTAAGCAGCGGTCTAGCCGTTTTTATTTGATTGCCTGGTGAGCCAGGCGTGGAAGCGTGAATCGCTCATGTGAGTAAAGCCTTTCCTGCTATCGGGTAAGGCAGCAGTAACCTTGTGGCAAATAATACCATAGACGGGGTACATGGCGCAACCCTGCTCTCCCGCTCTCAATCGCGTTTGGCGCTGTCTGAGGAGATAAACCGATGGAAGACCAATCATCTGCTGGCCGGAAGGATGTGTGGGCCAGCGGCGCGGCCTACGAACCCTATGTGGGCCGCTGGAGCCGCCTGGTAGCCCGTGAGTTCTTAAGCTGGTTGGCCGTCCCTCCAGGGAAACGCTGGCTGGATGTTGGCTGCGGTACCGGCGCGCTCAGCAAGACTATTCTCGACTACGCTGCCCCCAGCGCGGTCATGGGGATCGATCCTTCAGAGGGCTATATTGCGTTTGCCCGCCAGCAGGCGCTGGATGGGCGGATCAGCTTCGAGGTGGGTGATGCCCGCTCCTTGCCAGCCGAGGCTGGCCGCTATGATGTCGTGATTTCGGGGCTGGTCCTTAATTTTGTGCCACAGCCAGACCAGGCTCTGGCAGAGATGGTGCGCGTGACGCGCCCAGGCGGCATGGTGGCGGCCTATGTCTGGGATTACGCCGGACAGATGCAGTTGATGCGCCATTTCTGGGATGCAGCCGCGATGCTGGACCCGTCAGCCCTGGAGCTAGACGAGGGGCGTCGTTTCCCCATCTGCCAGCCTGAGCCGCTTGCTGCCCTCTTTCGCCTCGCTGGCTTACGCCAGGTGGAGACGCGCGCGATTGATGTCCCCACCGTCTTCCGCAACTTTGATGATTACTGGTCGCCGTTCCTGGGCGGCCAGGGGCCAGCGCCTGGATACCTGCTCTCGTTGAGCGAGCCGCGCCGCGCTGCCCTGCGGGAGCGCATCCGCGCCGGTCTGCCAGTTGCCCCGGATGGTTCGATACCTCTGATCGCCCGCGCCTGGGCTGTGCGTGGCCTGCTCTCCAGCGGGTAAGAGGCTTTGTCAACCCCCGCTGTTCAATGGTCCTGCCTGTGGACGGACCAGCCAGTAGCGCCCATCTTCACGCAGCATGATCTGCTCTTCGATCATGGCGCGGCGCAGGCTCGCGGCATCTTCATAGAATTGCTTGAGGATGCCGTTGACCTCGCGCTCATCATACAAACGCCCCCACTCGAATGAGTGGGCCAGTTCCTCTAGCACGACGCGCCGCTGCGTACGGTGTTTCGGAATGCTCACCAGCCGCCCATCCTGAAAGAAGACGCCCAGGACGCGCTCGCGCCCTTCTTGTCTGGTTGGCAGCGAAAAATGGTTATCGGCAAACAGCGTTTCCCGCAGATGCTGAATGTTCTCAGTATCAAGCGAGTAATACCGATAGGCGTTTTCGCGCTCTTCGCGGATAAGCCCCCCATTCTTCAGGATATGCAGGTGGTGAGAGATCGTCTGCGGCGTCACACTCAAGTGTTCGGCCAGTTCTTGCCCATACATCGGGCGCTCCTCCTCAACAAGCAAGGCCAGGATACGCACGCGCATGAGGTCACTGACAGCGCGGCCAAAGAGCATCAAGCTGGCTGCCTGCTGAGTGTATTCGGGCGGCCCACCCATATTCAGGGCTGCCTTATCGGAAGCTTGCCAGTTATGGCTTCCGCTGTATTGGCTGTAACGCGCTCGATGGCGCGCCTGTTCGCGGTACTCGTCCCGCGTGGGGTGATCACCGGGCCTGGGCGCGCGCGGGGATGGTTCTGTCATCGTCTTGCCCCCTCTCTTTTTCTATCATACAATCAAACAATGGTCTAATCGTATGATAAATCATGCCAGAGGTTCCTGTCAGCCCCTTGACACCTCCCGCCTGCCCATGCTACAATCCTGCCAGCGTCCCAGAGTCCCGTTCGATAGTTTTCCAATGACTTTCCATTCATTTCAAGGAGGCGCACATGACAGCGTTCTTGGCTACTGCTCCCCGCACCAGCGGTGTGACCAACATAGGAGAGAGTGCGCCTTGTAACCCCGCCTAAATAACGCTCACCAGCCCTCAGAGTTTGGCTTAAAGCAGTGCCCGCGCCCATCGGCAGACGCCAGGCGCGCTGACACTGGTCCTCCACTCGTCCGGCAGATGCTGCGGCCACAGGCGCGCTCAGGCGCTTGGTGGTCGTTTTTTGTGCCCGTTCTTTCCGGCCCCTTCCACAAGTGTCCTCCGCTTCGTAACTCATCCTGCGTTGCCATCCTCACGCTCGGCGTGCAGACGCCGCTGGTCCCCAGGGGGAGCTTCTCACTCTCAACCCTGCTCCGAAATTATCTAACCTCCAAAGATGCGAAGGATGGTTATGGACCAGAAACCAACTATGAAGACCAGCTACGAGAGCAGCGCCGACGTTCAGCGATGGCTTCAGGAGCAATCCCTGGAGGGCGGCGGCAAGCCGGAGTTCTCCCCGACGTTTCTTGCCGGTCAGCGCGACAAACCCTGGGTACTCTCATCGCTGGCTCAGTTCTACGAGCAAGACCTGATTACCGACGTGCTGCGCGTCATCAAAAGTGGCAAAGAGGCGACGGTCTACTGCTGCGTCGCTGATCCTGCGACCGGCAGGGAACTGCTGGCGGCGAAAGTCTATCGCCCGCGCATGTTTCGCAGCCTGAAACACGATGCCGTCTATCGGGAAAGCCGCGTCATACGTGACGTGGGCGGGCGGGTCGTGGCAGACAGCCGCCGTCGGCGGAAGGCGACCAAAAAGACCGAGCGCGGGCGCGCCGCGCAGGTCACGAACTGGATCGAGCATGAGTTTAAGACGCAGCGCCTGCTCTACGAGGCGGGAGCCGATGTACCCTGCCCGCTGGCGCAAATCGGCAACGCGGTGCTGATGGACTACATCGGCGATGAAGCGGAGGCCGCGCCGCTCTTGCGTGAAGTGGACCTGCCGCCGGAGGAGGCGCAGCCGCTCTTCGACGCCATCCTGCGTAATATCGAGCTGTTCCTGGCGTGTGACCGCGTGCATGGCGACCTCTCGGAGTACAACATCCTCTACTGGCAGGGCGCGGGTGCGCGAGCCGCAGGCGCGGGTGCGCGAACCGCAGGCGAGAATGCCGAGGCCCAGCCGAGGCAAGCGCCCGCCGCCGCAGGCGCGGGTGCGCGAGCCGCGGGCGCGGCCACGATCATTGATTTTGCCCAGGCGGTGGACCCCCGCTACAACCCGGATGATGTCTTTACGCTGCTGGCCCGCGACATCGCGCGGGTCTGCCGCTACTTTGCCCGCGCTGGCGTCGAGGCCGACGCCGAGGCGCTGGCGATTGATCTGTGGACGCGCTACCTGACCGGGGCGCTCATATAATAAGGAGTAACCTGTTTGTTTGCACAGAGTAAGAAGCTAGGCGCTTACCCAACCTACCTGATCCTGGGCGGCGCTTCCGCCTTCTTCTTCAGGATAATAGCTACCCTCAATCTGGTCTATCAGTTGCAGGTAGCGCGCCTGAATCCCCTGCAACTGGTGCTGGTGGGGACAGTGCTGGAGACCAGCGCGTTTCTCACACAGATACCCACCGGCGTGATTGCCGATGTCTACAGCCGCCGTCTGGCGGTGATTATCGGCGTCTTTCTGATCGGCGCGGGCTTTCTGCTGGAGGGCGCGATCCCGCGCTTTGAGACGATTCTGCTGGCGCAGGTCATCTGGGGCCTTGGCGCGACCTTTACCGATGGCGCCGACAGCGCCTGGATTGCCGATGAGATCGGCGAAGAGCAGGTGGGCAAAGCCTTCCTGCGCGCCGAACAGATCGGCCAGGCCGCCGCTCTGATCGGCATTCCTGTCAGCGTGGCGCTGGGCAGCGCCACGCTGAACCTGCCCATTCTGGTGGGCGGCGGGCTGTATCTGGTCCTGGGCCTGTTTCTGATCGCTTTCATGCCGGAACAGGGCTTTAAGCCGCCGCCCCGCGAGGCGCGCGCGCTCGGCTTCGCCTCGCGCACCCGCAATTCCTGGCAGGCGCTGGCCGCAACAACAAAGAGCGGCGCGCGGTTGATTCGCCGCCGCCCCATCCTGCTGACCTTCCTGGGCATCGCGCTGCTCTTTGGCGCGTCCAGCGAGGGCTTTGATCGCCTGTGGGTGGCGCATCTGGTAGACAATTTCAGCTTTCCAACGCTCGGCCACTTCTCGCCTGTTGTCTGGTTTGGTATCATCAGCGCCGGTTCCGCGCTGCTCAGCATCGGCGGGACGGAGCTTATCCAGCGGCGACTGGACATGAACCGACACAGGCTGGTGGCAGGCGTGCTGGTTGCCTTCAACGGGCTGCGAAGCGCGAGTATGATCATCTTTGCCCTGACCGGCAACTTCTTCCTGGCGCTGGCCGCGCTCTGGATCGCCAGTGTGTTCCGCGCCCTGGGTGGGCCGGTCCTCCGCGCCTGGCAGACGCAAAGTATCGCCCCGGAGGTGCGGGCGACGGTGCTGTCAATCAGCAGCCAGACCGACGCGCTGGGCCAGATCGCGGGCGGCCCGGCGCTGGGGGCGATTGCCACGTTTGGGTCGCTGCGGGCGGCCCTGGTGGGGGCGGGCGCTGTCCTGGCCCCTGCGGCGCTGCTCTTTGCGCGCGCTGGCCGCCAGAGCCACGCCGCTGCTCCTGCTGCTGAGGAGGCGGTGACAGCAATCGAACTATAATGTTTCACGTGAAACAATCCACGTGCAGCGCCGCCTTCCAGACCCCACCGTTCGCCGCCAGGGCGAACGCTCACCCTCGCGCGCCTATTGGGCGGGAAGTCCACTTGTAGCGCCGCCTTCCAGGCGGCCACCGCTGCGCCAGGGCGAGCGTTCGCCCTCCAGGCCAGCGGACCAGCAGGCCAGCGTCCAGCCGCCAAGAGGGACGCGCGAGCGACCAACGGGAGCGAGAGGACGGGGCAACAGCCGAGGCAAGCGGCCCTTCCCGAAGGGAGGCGGCGCTACAAGTGACCCGCTGCCCTCGCGTCAGGGGCCGGGATGATACACCCACGCGCCCGCTGTGAGGGTGATGCTGTTGTCGTAACCGCCGGTAACGAGCGCCGTCCCATCAGGTAAGGGGGCGACGGTTGCAAACAACCGGGCAGTGCCTATATGCCCCGCGACACCCTTGAAAGCGCCCGCCTGCGGGTCATACACTTCCACGAAGTCGCCCCCACCGGCAACGAGGACTTCGCCGTTTTTCAGCAGCGCCACCGCCGCGCCAATCTTGTAGCGGCTGGCGCTCATGCTGCCAGTCGCCGTAAAAGTTCCCGACTCTGGATCGTAAAGCTCCGCGCTGGCATAGGCTCCATACCCATCGCGCCTGTCTGCGCCGCCAATAATCAGGACTTGCCCATTCGGGAGAGTGACTGCGGCATGCTTGTAGCGCACCACCGTCATATTGCCGGTTCGGGTGAACGCGCCGGTTGCGGGAGTATAGATTTCGGCGCTGCTCAGAACCGCCCCTCTGGCGCTGTCTCCGCCGGTAATCAGTACCCGCCCATCTGACAGGCGGGCCGCCATATGCCCCAGGCGTGGGGAAGTCATAGTGCCGGTGAGGCTGAACACGCCGGTTTGCGGGTCGTAGAGTTCGGCGCTGGCCTGGCGGGCGCTCCCATCATCGCCACCCGTGATGAGCACCTTGCCGGTGAGCAGCAGGGTTGCCGTATGGCCCGCGCGCGGGACGTGCATGGAGCCGGTGGGAGTGAAGGTTTCTGTCGCAGGGTTGTAGAGTTCGGCGCTGGCAAGAGGCCGCGCGCCCCATCCCCCGGCGATCAAGACCAGGCCATTGGGCAAGAGGGTGGCCGACTGATCGCCAGCCCGACTGACGGTCATGGAAGGGCCATGTCGAAACGTGCCCGTCTTCGGGTCATAGATTTCTGTCGTGGCGCTCAGGCTGCCGCCTTCGCAGCCGTTCACGTTGGTGCAGCCTCCGGCAATGAGGACTGTGCCGTTGGGCAGCAAAACTGCCGAGTGATCGGCCCGCGCCGCGAGCATTGGCGAGATGGCAACAATGTTTCCAGCATCTGAAACGGCTGAGGGCGTCGTGGTGTTCACCGCGACACCGGCTGTCGCCGTCGGTTGTGGAGTGCTGGAACGGCCCGCATCGCACGCGGCGAGCAGCAGAACACAGCAGAGGAAACCCGGCAGCGAAAGCAGCAGACGAGACCACGAACGAGACACAGTGGCGCTCCTTCCTGACCGCAGCAGGTAGCGAACCGCGCTTACTTCATCTTCCCCACCTGGGAATATTCGTAATGACGCCTGGTAAGCGCCAGGCATCACTGGCATACAAGCGCGCCGGTTATCTGCCTGCCGCTGGAAAGAGCAGGTCGTTGATGACCGACGAGGCGCGATAGCGCAGCAGCCGTAGCTCCCATTGGAAGATGAGCAGCGCGAAGACCGAACCGGCGCGGCGCTTGAGTTCGGCGTACAACTGGCCCGCGCGCGTGCATTGTTCGGTCAGCAGGTCTTGATAGACGCCGTTTTCGGGCGCGCAGCGCACCGCTTCCAGCGCCTGCGCGGCCAGCCGTAATTCGATGGCGATCAGACGGTGCCAGCCTTCGAGCGTCTGGCGGCGCAGGTGGTCGGGATTGAAGCGCGGTTTGCCCGCGTGCTGGATCGTGAACGGGGGCGGCGCGCTGTGATGGCCCGAAGGCGTGCGCTCCCACAGATCGAGCGCGCCCTCGATGGCGGCTGTCAGGCCGCGATGGAGGGCGGTCTGCGCTTCCTCCGGGACTTCAACAAACTCGTCTGCCAGCGAGAGGGCAGCGAGCGGCGCGGACTGTCTGGCGGCGGACAAATCGAAGGCATAGGGGTCAAAGGACATGGGCGACCTCCCAGGTGTGCAAGCCACAGACCACCCCCTATCTGTGTCAACACACAAAACGGCCACCCTGCGAAGGCCGCCGATGGGGCGCTGGGAGTGGGAGGCGGCAGCCAATGAAGCACATGCTTCAGCAACGCTGCTGCCGCTCCCCTCGCCAGCGGACGCCGGGCGGGCATCCAGAAGGTGGCCGCTGAGGTCGTACTACAGTACAATGCCCTCAGCCCCACTTTCCTGTTACGGCAGGGTTTGGGGTGATGACGCGGTTGGTGGTGAAATCACCAGCCGCGCCAGCCTTGTCAAGGACGTTAAGGTACTATGGCGCTGGCAAGCAGAAGATCGCGCCTCTTTTTTGCAGCGTCTGCTCGTAGTATACTGAAGATCGCCTGCCTCGTCAAGCTTTTCGTGTCCAATAGGGCGCATTTGGGACTTCCAGGCTGGCTGTCGCTGCGCGTTGGGCTGGCGGGTCTGGGGCGCCACTTGTAGCGCCGCCTTCCAGGCGGCAGGAGGGGCCTGTAGCGCCGCCTTCCAGGCGGCAGGGGGGCTGAAGGGGCCTGTACCGCCGCCGTCTCTGGCGGCCCCCGCTGGCCTGCTGGAACGCTGCACTTCAGGGAGAGCGTTCGCACTGGCGCGGCGTTGCGCCGCCAGGGACGGCGGCGGTACAGGCGGCGTTGGCCTGGAAGGGTGGCGTGGAGAATGGCGCGCGCTGTTTATCCCCCAAATGGACACAGAGGTTGACAGGCTGTGCGTTTGTCTGCTATGCTCCCTGATGTATCCAATGATTGGATTTCTAGTAGTGAAGGTGGTTGTATGGCCTCATTTCCACAACGGGCAGGGAATTTGCTAAGGCGCACTAAAAGCCGCCCCCTAACCCCATCTGAAAGACTGAACATACCAGACTCAGGTTTGTTTACGCTGCCCCCTGTCAGCGTCGTACCCTCCCTGGAAGCATTCATTGTCTCCCCAACTTCACCAGCCTATGATAAGGCGCGCGCGCTGCAAGCGGAACGATTTGCCCGCGCTTCTATGCCAGGCGCAAAGCGTTCATCCTCCCAGAAGCCTTCTTTGCAAGATACCGTTTATCTGGGGATACGTCGTCGGGATTCGGAGCAGCCTGATTCCATTGTCGCAACGGCTGGTTTGGAGCTGGCTCCAGTAGGGACCATACAGTCTATGGTCCAGTTTCAGCCTGGTTCCTTATCTGAGCAAATTGTGGAGAAAGGCACATTTGCAGTAATCAGAGGTCTTGCTTTACAGTTTAGTCTCGAATGGGGGGAGATACTTGATATCCTCGACACTATTGCGGCTACCTATATACGGATTTGTGAACGCCTTGGAATCGAGAGGCTCATGGCGGTTCCTCGCCGACCTGCCATGAGTTTGATGCGGGCTGAGATTCATGGCTTACTGCCGCCCTATCGTTTTGCCCCATGCAATGATGTGGTCGGATGGGTAGAGCATGGTGTTGGTTTAGATGAAATCCGTGAACTACGTCTGAAAGAATTGTCCGTTTCTCCAGATACGCTGCCACTTATCTATCAAATTACTGTAGCTTTCTTAGCCGAAGACATTACCAAACGATTGTCCTTGCTAGAACAACGGCATCAAACACCCGATCTTACTGGATTACTGAGGGCTGCTATGCGCCAGGCGAACCGGCAGGTACATATGGACCTTGATCTGCTGAACAGCCAAAGAAGGCTGGCAGAGGGCAATCATCAAGATGCTCAGGAAACAACAATGAAGGTATTTAGTAAGAAGACCTCCCGGCCTCTTGGAACGACGTTATCTACTTCAACCATCGCAAAGGCAACTGAGATGACTACAGACCAGAAGGCAGCATCAGGTGACAGGCAAGGTTTCCTGCCATTTGCAGCTTCAACGGAATTTGAAGCCAACTATCTCCGCCAGGTCGTTGAGCATGGGGGAGCTACGATTCAAAGGTACAAAACCTTAAGCTACGATTTGCTCCAGATTGAGCCTGGGATGCAGGTGTTGGATGTCGGCTGTGGCATTGGAGTGGACCTGCCCGCCCTGTCTGATCGGGTAGGAGAGGATGGGCTGGTAATCGGCTTAGATCATAATCACGAACTTCTCCGGTCTGCCAAAGAGGCGATTTCGGGGCGGTTCAACTCGCGAGTGGTGGCAGCAGAGGCGCAGGAGATGCCCTTTCCCAATCGTTCCTTTGATTGCGTCCGCGCTGATCGTCTGCTCCAGCACATCCCCGAACCAGCGCCCGCGCTGGCTGAGATGTGGCGTGTCTTGCGCCCAGGAGGCACCCTGACACTTGTTGAGCCTGATTGGAAGATGGTGGCCCTATTCCCCGGCAGCCCAGCTGGAGGAAATGACGACCATACCCTGAATGCCATCCTGGCATATAAGCAGCGGGAAAGCGCACATGCGCTGATTGGCCGCCAATTCTACAGCCTTTTGCATCAGCAAGGTAGTGATGCTTGGGAAAACGTTAAGGTGCAGGTAGAAGTCCTCGCCCTCACGTCCTGGCCCGCCGTTGATGCGGCGCTCTTGCTCTCTCAGATGGCTCACGCGCTTGCAGAAGAAGAGCCAGCGATGAAAGATGAAATTAATGCCTGGTTAAAGGCTGTAGAAATAGCCGCACAACGCGGAGAGTTTCTGGCAAGTATGCAACTCTTCTTCGCTTGCGCTCGCAGAGCAAGTCCGAGGACATAAGAGTGGAGTCCTCATCTATTTTTCTGCACAGGGGGTATCCATGAGTTATCTGTCGGGCAATAGAGAGGGCTTGCCATCCTCATCAGCGAACCTTCGGCCAGCGATTTACCGGAGAGGGGGGGAGCCACCCTATGAAGACCCAAATAGCAGTGTGAGGATTGTGCAGCGTGAGGGATTATTGGGCTGGTGGCTCAATCTGACAGCTCCGCGGTGGCCTAACTACTCCATACCCATTTCAGAGCGTGAACGGTTGCGCAAAGCGGAACTGACCAGTTTCAGTATTCTTGCTACTTTTGCTTGTCTGATTGCTCTGGTCTCAAATAGCCTGGCCGATCCTACGACCGCCGAGGCAGTTGGCCTGATAGGTATCTTCCTCCTGGTCGCCGCTATCCTGAACCGAACGGGGCGTACTCGCACCGCTGCATATCTGGTTCCAAGTGTGCTCATGCTGCTCATGGCCGCTGTTATCCTTCAGGATGAAAACTTGCGGCTGACCGACCTGCCTCTTTATGATCTCTTCGCTATCCCTATTGTTCTGGTCTCCGTGATCGGGAATCGGCGCGCCCCCTGGGTATTTGCGGCTATAGCGATTGCGTTTGTAATTGGAACCTTTTTTCTCAAGCCCTATGAGGTCATTACCATCCAGGGCGTCAGCTTCAATGGGATCGATATTCAATTAAAAACGTTCGGTTATTGGGGCATGATCAACCGACATATTATTTTGCTTTTCTTCGCGGCCCTCTTTGGCTGGATGGGCGCGCGCTCGGTTGATAATGCCATCGCAAGAGCAGACCGGGCGGAAGAAGTTGCCCGGCTGGAACATGCCATTGCCGAGCAAACCCGCCAGTTGGAATACGGCATCGAAGCTATTCGGCAGACGCATGCCCGCGTCGCTAACGGCGATTTCTCGGCCCGCGCCCCGCTGGCGCAAGAGCATATCCTCTGGCAGATCGCGTACTCGCTGAACAATCTGATTCAACGCTTGCAGCGCAGCGCGGACGCAGAACACGCGCTGGTGCGCACGAAAGCAGAAATTGACCGGCTCGTGCAGGAAATCCAGCGGGCCAAGAGAGGGCTGCCACCGCTCTGGCCGCAGCCCACCGGGACACCGCTTGACCCCCTGCTCCAGGAGTTTGCGAGCGCAGGGACTCCGCACCGGGATTTTTGACGGCGGGCATGTCGCCTGGCTTCACATTACTGTGGGCGGCTTCTAGCGCACGCCCCATAGCCGAGCCGTCCCGTCATCGCTGCCGGAGGCCAGCCGCAGCCCATCGGGCGACCACGCGGCTGCCCAGAGGACGTTGGAATGTCCTCGCAGGTCCACCAGTTTCTTACCCGCGCCAGCGTCCCAGACCTGCGCCAGAGCGTTTTGCCGTGATGCAGCGATTAAGCGCCCATCCGGCGACCAGGGGACCGCGTAGGTCCATCCGAAGGAATCGCCAGGTTCCTGAAGGGTAGCCGTATTGTTCCAGGTCCGGGTATCCCAAAGCTGGATCGCGCCGGTATCGGTCCCCACAGAGAGTATGCGGCCATCAGGAGACCAGGCCAGGCCATTTGGTCCGATGAGCGTCTGGCGGATGGCGATGATTTTGCCGGTGCTGGCTTCCCAGACACGCAGCAGGCCATCGTAGCGATTCGCGGCAACGTACTGGCCGTCTGGCGACCAGCCAATGCCATAGACGGCATAGGCCAGGAGCCTTGTTGACGCGCCGTGGAGGGGCGGATCGTTTCTGGAGAGCAGGTTTTTGCCGGTGCTGGCGTCCCATAGCTGCACGAGGCCGTTGCCGTCCCCGGATGCCAGTCTGCGGCTGTCGGGCGACCACGCCACGTTGATCATCATGGTGTGCGTGGCCGGGTCTTGCAAGACTGTGAGCGGTGTGCGCTGCCGGGCATCCCAAAGCCGCACCGTGGCGTCGCGGCTGGCGGATGCCAGCATGCTGCCGTCGGGCGACCAGGCAATGCCATCAACTTCGCTGGTGTGTCCTTGCAGCTTTGCCAGGCGCTGGCCTGTGTTGGCATCCCAAATCTGGGCGTCTTTGTAGGCGCTCAGCGCCAGGGCGCTGCCATCCGGCGACCAGGCGAGGCCACGTACCGGACTGGTGTTCGCTTCCAGCACGCCCAGCAAGGTCAGCCGCCCGGCATTTTCCGGCGCGATACGCTCAGCAGGGAGCAGCATCTTGCCTGCGGTTGGCGTGGCGGGTCCGGTGGTCGGCGTGGGCGAAGCGCCGCAGCCGACAAGCAGGGCTGCGCCAGCCAGGCCCAGGAAAGCGCGTCGAGAAATGCGGGGAGCAGAGCCAGGGGTAATGATGGGGCGCCTGCCTTTCTATTTCAGGGGAGATATATATCAAAAAGAGACTATATCAATCTTGATAGAGTATACCACATCCGCCTGAAGCGGAGCGTTGTACCTGTAGCGCCGCCTTCCAGGCGGCCAGCGACGAGCCGCCTGGAAGGCGGCGCTACAAGTCGAAACCGCAAGCATGCAGCAGGATTTGGTCTTATGCTGTTGGGGGCGCTGGCTTCTGCTGCTGATCTTCCGGGCGCACCAGGCGGCGCAGTTCGCTGCGTTGGGGGAGCAGCGAGGCGACGGCGGTAAAGGCGCGATGCAGCAGAGCGGCTGAGCGGGCGTGGCGCAGGGCGTAGTCAAGCGCGGCTTCTTCCAGGTTGGTCTCGAATCCGGCGCGCAGGCTGAGTTCCCACTTGCGGTCCAGCACGCCCAGGTAGACTTCCAGGGAATCGGACTCAGAGGGGAAGTAGGCGCGCAGCAAGGTGATGGCTGGCAGGTGATAGCGTTCGTACCAATCGCGGGCGGCTTCTTCCAGCGGAATATCGTGGTTGGCGCGCTCGCTCATCAGCCATTGGTGGCGCACGAGATGCCGGTAGAACTGGCGGGCATAGGGGCGCGGGATATGCACCCCCAGCGCGTCTTGAATGCGCTGCTGATACCAGCGGGGGCGCGCCGTTTCGGCATGCGCGGCCAGCGCACGCGAGCGCAGGGTATCGCCGGTTGCCAGAATGGCGCGCCAGCTTATATCAAGAATGGAATAGCCCAGTTCGTATAGCTGCCCGGCCACGCGCTCAACGGGCGTGAGCGGGCGGGCGATATGCTCCGCTTCCGCCCCGCTGTCTTCAGGCGTCGCCGCTTGCGCTGCTGCTTCTGGCTCGTGGCGCACCTGGCGCAGCGCGGCATAGTGCCGGGCGATATACGCGGTATCTTCCTGAGTAATGAGCAGCGGCCCATAGGCGTCCCGCGACTGGCGAATATCTTCGCCGGTCCAGAGCAGCGATTCTTGCAAGGCGGCCAGGTCTTCCTGGCGGCGGTGTTCGTCCAGCGGGCCAGAATAGAGTTCGACGGTTTCGGCGTCGGCCAGCAGGGCGCGCACTTTATGCTGGCTGAGATCGATCAGGGTGTTTGCCAGCGAGGGGTCGCCCCAGAAGATGCCGCGCTCGTGCAGATTGAGCAGCAGGGCGATGATCGCGTTCCAGAGCATCTCCCGATTGCGGCGGGTGAAGGGATAGCGATAGAGCAGCGCCTGGGGGATGACGCGCTGCGCCAGACGGGTGACGCAGTAGCCCAGGTCGCCAGGCAGATATTGGGTGACGCCCGCGATTTTGCCAACCGCAATGGGTGGACCAGGCGCTACGACGACGCCCACCGGCTCCAGGGCGTAGATGCCGCGCTGCCTGATCTCGATAAGCTGGTTGATCTCTTTGCGGGCCGCTTCTGGCGAAGTTTCTTTGATGGCATAACGCCGCCCTTCGGCCTCGACAAAGAGGACGGTGTGGCGCGATTCGCCGCGCCGCGCGTAGATGGCCTGCACGCCCAGCGCGGGCCAGCCCTCCAGCGGCGCTTGCCAGGGCAGTTCGGCTAGCGCGCCGCGATCCGCCCTGGGCAGGTCAAAGCTGATGGATCGCGGCGCGGTCGTCCTCCCCATCTTAGCGCCCGGCAACCGGGATTTTCTCGACTTCCGGGACGATCTCGGCCAGGAGATCGAAAAACTCCAGTTCGTGGACGGTGGGTGAATTGACCAGGGCGTGATCAATGCCCATTGCCGCCAGTTCACCGAAGCGGTCAATCGCTGCTGCGGGAGTCAGCGCGCCGTTGCTGCCGTCGCGCGAAAGCCGCAGGGTGTCGAGGGTGGTCTTTTCGATCTGCTCGTAGGGACGGCCCAGCCGTTCGCAGTGCGCTTGCAGGACTTCCAACTTGTGCTGCACCACGTCTTTGCCCATGCGGGCGAAGAGGTTGCAGGCGTCGGCATACTGGGCGACCATGCGCAGCGTCTTCTCTTCGCCGCCGCCGCCGATCAGAATGGGCGGGTGGGGGCGCTGCGCCGACTGCGGCGAGTTGAGGGGGCGCTCCAGGTGGTAGTGTTTGCCCTCGTAGGGTTTTTCGTCTCCCGACCACATCTGCAAGGCGATCTGAAGCGTCTCTTCCAGGCGCTCAAAGCGTTCTTTCAGGGGTGGGAAGGGGACGCCCAGTCCCTTATGCTCTTGCT
The DNA here is from genome assembly GCA_036557285.1 of Ktedonobacterales bacterium. Classification (NCBI taxonomy): domain Bacteria; kingdom Bacillati; phylum Chloroflexota; class Ktedonobacteria; order Ktedonobacterales; species Ktedonobacterales bacterium. Next base: position 110,755 of record DATBHW010000003.1, on the reverse strand, counting down.
CGTTCCAGGCCGCGCCGATGCCGAAATAGGCGCGCCCGTGCGAGAGGACATCGAGGGTAGTCGCGGTCTTGACGAGGATGCCCGGATGGCGGTAGGTGATGCCTGTGACCATCGTACCCAGCTTGATGCGGTTGGTGCGCCCGGCGGCGAAGGCGAGGGCGCTCCAGCCTTCCAACATTTCATGCTCGGCTGGCCCGACGTTGCGAATCTGGAAGAAATGGTCCATTACCCACAGGCTATAGACGCCTGCGCGTTCGGCGCGCTCGGCGATGAGGCCGAAGGCGTCGCCCAGATGGCTCTGCCCATCTGGATAGGTGAAATTGGGAACCTGTAAACCAAGTCGCAAGTGAAAAACTCCTTACTGCTATCTAACCCAGGAGAGACCATTGTATTATCCCACTATAGAAAAGATAGCAATGTGGTGCAAGAGGTTTAAGCGGGTACAAGCTGGGTAAGCTGCTCGCTGATCTGCCAGAGCCGCCGGGCGCTGGCCGTGTCATGCGATTCTTTGGATGATGGTATCTCGCGCTTTTTGGTGAAGTACTTGCCGCTTACGCCCTCCACTTCGGGCGAGGAGGCCAGATAGATGGAGGTTTGCGCTCCTTTTGCCGGGCTGATGAAAAAGAGTCGGGCCATTGCCCGGAACAGCGGGTTGAATTCGCGGGCAAGATTGGTGGAGACGACGCCAGGATGCAGGCAATTTGCCGTGACGCCGGTCCCCTCCAGCCGTCTGGCAAGCTCGTAGGTGAAGAGGATATTGGCTAATTTGGACTGGCCGTAAGCCCCCAGCATGCTGTAGTGTTTTTCGCCTTGCAGGTCGTCGAAGTTTATGGCGCTCTGGCCGCTTGAGGCAACCGTTACGACGCGCGCCGGGGCGCTGGCCTTCAATCGCTCAAGCAGCAGGTTGGTGAGCAAAAAAGGGGCCAGATGATTCACGGCGAACGTCTTTTCGATGCCATCACTGGTGAGAGCGCGTTGGCTGGGGGAAACTCCGGCGTTATTCACCAGGACGTGTACCTGCGGATAGCGTTCTGTTATCTCCCGCGCCAGTTGGCGGATGGATTGCTGCGACGAGAGATCGGCGATAAGCAGGTCAACCGAGGGGTTGCCGCTTTGGGTCTTGATCTCTGCCTGAGCCGCTGCGCCTTTGCTCTGGTCACGGCAGACCATAACGACGGTGGCGCCCAACCTTGCCAATCCTAACGCGGTTTCTTTGCCTATTCCTGAGTTACTGCCTGTGACCAGGCATACTTTTTCACGCATAGGCGCTGCTGTTTGTTCCACGCTTCCCTCCTTTAGACACATAGACAAAAGAAACGGGCAAGAGTTCGTCGGGGATAGCTTGAGCCATGATTCATTCTAGCAGAGGTAGCTCTGGCGCGGCCCTAGCCATCTGGGCAGTTTTGCTTCTGGACCAATGGGCAGGATTATCTCACTCTTCCCAAAAAGCCTGCTGGCAGCTACAATAGAGGCAGTAGAGAGGCGCTCTGACAGCACGCCCGCCCATGCAAGAGGGTGGGTGATGGAGGATTATGCGGATTCCTGAGAACCTGGCGGCGTACCTGGGGGCCGCGCCAAAAGCGGAACTGCATGTGCATCTGGAAGGCTCGATTCAGCCCGCCACGCTCCTGGCGCTGGCGCAGCGCAACGGCAAGCAGTTGCCCGCGCAGACGGTGGAAGAGCTTCAGCAGTGGTTTCGCTACCGCGATTTCGATCATTTCCTCCAGGTCTATTTTGAGATTACGGGCTGCCTGAAAACGGCAGAAGATTATGAACTGATCGCCTACGAGTTTGGCGCGGGGATGGCTCGCCAGAACGCGCGCTACGCCGAAGTGACGTTCTCGCCCAGCACGCATTACGCTGCGCTGAGCATTCCTTTCGATACGTTCTTCAGCGGGCTGACACGGGGGCGCACGCGAGCGCGGGCCGATTTTGGCGTGGAGATGCGCTGGGTCTTTGATATTGTGCGCAATATCGAAGATGAGGCGCGGAACCGCCAGCTCGCCGAATATGTGACGGCGGTGGCGATAGAGGGGATGGCCGATGGGGTCGTGGCGCTTGGCCTGGGCGGCGGTGAGGTTGGCTATCCGCCAGAGCGTTTTGCCCCCTTCTTCGACAAGGCGCGGGCGGCAGGGCTGCACAGCGCGCCGCACGCGGGCGAGACGGTTGGCCCGGAGGGTGTCTGGGGCGCTGTGCGGGCGCTGGGGGCTGAGCGCGTGGGGCATGGCGTGCGCTCGATTGAGGACGAGGCGCTGGTGGAGTATCTGGCCGAGCAGGGCGTTCCTGTGGAGGTCTGCCCAACGAGCAATCTGCGCCTGGGCGTCTATCCCAGTCTGGCCGCGCATCCTCTACCGCGCCTGTATGGCGCTGGCGTGCCTCTCACGGTCAATTCCGACGACCCGCCGCTTTTTAATACGACGCTGAATCAAGAGGTGGCACTGCTGGCCGACCCGTTCGGCTTTGATCTTGCCGCTGTCAACACTATCTTGCTCAATGGAGCGCGCCAGAGTTTCCTGCCGCCAGAGGAGAAACGCGCGCTGGAAACCAGCTTCCAAAATGAAATGGCGAGGCTTCAGCGCGATCTGGCGCTTTCGCCAGCAGTGGTATCTGAACCAGCGCAGGGCTAGGAATGCCTCACACAACCGACGGTTGGCCCCACCCCTGCCGCCTGGAAGGACGGCGCTACAACCCTGCCCCTGCTCGTGCGGAGGGTGTGTGAGGCGCTCTAAGAGCATTTACAGAAAGAGGCTACGATGGGGACTATCGCTATTCACGGTTTTGGCAGAATCGGACGGTCCACCTTGAAGGCGGCGCTGAGCGGCAATCGCTTTACGCCGGTTTCGCTCTCCGATATTAAGGACTTGCCGACGCTTGCGGTCCTGTTTGCGGTGGATACCAATTATGGGCGCTGGCCTGAAGCCGTCAGGACTGAAGGCAGCACGCTCGCCATTGGTACCCGCGAGATGCAGTTTATTGATTCGACGCACGCTCTGCCAGATTGGCGGGCGCTAGGGGTGGAGGTGGTGGTTGACGCTACCGGCAGGGCAACGACCAGGGCGGCTGCGCAGGAGCATCTGGATCGCGGCGCAAAAAAGGTGCTGGTCAGCGCGCCCAGCAAGACGTTGCAGGACTGTGACGCGGTGCTGCTGCCAGGGATCAATCTGGATGCCTACAACCCGAAAGAACAGCACATTATCAGTATGGCAAGCTGCACGACGAATGCGCTGGCTCCGGTGGTGAAGGTGCTGCTGGAGACGTTCGGCATTAAAACCGGCTTCTTTTCTACCGTCCATGCCTACACCAATACACAGTCGCTCACCGATCAGCCGATGCGGGACCGCCGCGATTCGTGGGCGGCGGCTGAAAACATCATTCCTTCTGCTTCCGGGGCGGCCAGGGCGCTGCGCTTCATCTGGCCGGACCTGGCGATTACGGGAAAAGCCTACCGGGTGCCGGTACGTACCGGCAGCATTGTGGAGTTGAATGTTCTTGTGGAGCGCAGTACCTCAAAAGAGGAAGTGTGCGATGCGTTCCGCAGGGCGGCAGCCAGCGCCCCGCTCAAAGGCATCATGGGTGTGCTGGAGGAGGAATATGCTTCGTGTCGGGTGGTGGGCGATTTGCATTCTTCGTTGATAGACCTGCCCCTTGTTGATGTGCTGGATGGCACGATGGTGTCGGTTGCCGCCTGGTATGACAACGAGTTGGGTTACTCAACGAGGCTGGCCGAAACCGCGCAGTTTCTGGCCGCAGGCGGTCTTTCAGCATAAGAACAGTAGATACGATATGGGCAACATGGACTTTGTCAAATACTCCCGCCTAAAGGCAGGGAGCTTGGAACCGGACTCCACCGCAATTCCGCGTACCTCGTAAGGCGCGCGGCTTTGGCTTCAACGTCCGTTCCATCAGGGGCAGTTGACACCTGCCCCGTCTGTATCCAGGCTTGCCGGATACAGAGCGTTCGCAAGCTAATGTTTCTGGCCCCCACCAGATCAGCATGGAGGGTGTAATGGCAGACTTCGCAACAAAAGAGCAGCCCCTTCTTCGGGCGATTGCCTTTGCTCGTATGGCCGCAACGCGGACACGCCTGACTGGTGTAGTCGGCATCCACCTTGATGCAGAGGGAGCCTGCCAGGTGGGCCTTATAGATCAGCAGGTCGTGCAACTCGGCAAAGGCCCAGCGGCTCGCGTGTTGGTTCGCTCTGCGTTGCTTCCGGCTGGCCTTCTTCCCGTGTGTGCGTTTGGTTCTGTCTCGAATGCCCGTCAGGTCTTCCAGGCCGATCACACTGTGTGGATGGGAGTCCAGCATGTGCTTGCTGATGGTGTGATTGGTCTCCAACTTCAACCGTCTCTCTCGTGCGCCAATGGCGATGCGTCGCCGCGTGGCGCTGCGAGTGCCTTTGCGTTGGAGGCGTTTTTGCAGCCGTGCATAGTGGTCTGCTCTGGCGCGGACGGCCTTGCCAGAGAAAAATTGTACCCCTTTCCCAAGCGTGGCAACGGTGGCAAGATACCGTTGCCCCACGTCCACGCCGATGATCTGGCGCGCTTGGGTGGGCAGCGGGTCAGGGGTCTGGATAGTCAAGCTGACCAGCAGATAGAAGCGCTTCCGGGCGCGATCATACCAGAGCTTCGCCCCGCCGATGATGGCTCCATGCCCAAGCAAGGTAACATGTCGGTTCCAGCCCTGGTAGGGGACGCGGACACGCCCGGTGAGCGTGAGGATGCTCACCTCCTGCCCGGTCCTGAACGAATAGTCATGCCCATAGACGTAGGTGAGCGTAGGCGAGACGTACTTCGGCGCGTCATCCAGCCCTTTGAAGCGTTTCTTGGTATAGCCCGCCTTCAAGGCTTCCTGATCCTTGCGCCACTTCCTCCAGAGCGCTTTGTACGTGGCTCCCACCTGCCGGAACACACTGCATGCCATTTGCGAGGGCAGGCGGTATTCGCCGCGTACCCGGTCGTACAAATCATGATGCAGGCGGCGGCTGTTGCTCGTCTTGCCGTGCGCAAAGGCATGCTTGCTCACGAGATTCAGCACGTCCCGGTAGGCGAGTTGCGTCTGCCGGAGCGCGTGAAACTGCTCGCTGGTCAGCGTCAATTTCAGTTTGGCGGTAATCGTTGTTTCCATCTCTAGTATTGTAGAATACTAGAGGTTACAAGCCAAGCGGAAGGAGGGCGCGGCTTCCTCCCACGCCGCAAGCGCGTGGGTATCCGCCGCGCACGTCTCATGAAAGAGTCGCCTTTGTATCCTATTCTGGTCAAAGAGGCAAAAGCTGATGAGAGGATAGAGACGCTTCGTGGCGGCCTGGAGGGACGCTTTGGGGCGCTAAGTGGGGAGTTTATTCAGGCGCTCAAGGCTGCCGATGAAGCCACTCTTAAAGGGGTCATAAGCCATGCAGGGACTGATACGCTGGAGCAAATCCGCGAGCGCCTGGGCCTGAGCGCAGGGCAGGGATAGACGCTTTTTCCCTGGCGGTTTTTTTGCGCTGCGATGTTCGCGGTGTGCGCCACACCCCCCACCGGGCGCCGCCAGGGACGGCGGCGGTACACGCAGCCCCCCTCTGCCCCCCACGCTGGGGTACACGCGGGGGGCATGCTGTTCGCGCAGCGGCTTTAGGCTGGCTCTTCGATCAAGTCGGCGCGGACGCGCTGCACGCCCTGGCCGATGGATTCGGCTCTGGTGATCTTGAAGCGCCCCAGGCCGCCGGTATGGGAGACGTGGGGGCCGCCGCAGACCTCCATCGAATAATCGCCAATTTTGTAGACTTTGACGGTATCGGCGTAGCGTTCGCCAAAGAAGGCGAGCGCGCCCTGATCAAGCGCCTGCTGCAAAGGCATCATCTGCATCTGTGTCTGAAGGTCGCGCGCGATCTGCTGATTGACGATCTCTTCGACGCGCCCGACTTCTTCGGGTGTCAGTTTCTTGGGGTGCGCGAAGTCGAAGCGCAGCCGCTCGGTGGTGATGTTGCTGCCCATCTGGCGCACATGCGGACCCAGCACGTCGCGCAGCGCCTGTTGAAGCAGGTGGGTGGCGGTGTGCAGTTGGGTGGTGCGCTCGCTGTGGTCAGCCAGGCCGCCAGCAAAGCGGCCTTCGTTGGCCTGGCGGGAGCGTTCCTGATGCTGCTTGAAGAGGAGATCGAAGCCATCCAGGTCAACGCTCAGGCCGCGTTCCTGGGCCAGTTCCGCTGTCAGGGTCGGCGGGAAGCCAAACGTGTCGAAGAGGCGGAAGACGGCTTCGCCCGCCAGCAGATTTTCGCCGCGCTGGCGCAACCCTTCCTCTAGCTTCTGGAACTCGCGCAGCCCGCGCGCCAGCGTCTGGCTGAAGCGTTCTTCTTCGCGCCCTAGCGCGGCGAGAATCTGCTGCTGGCGCTGGGTGAGTTCAGGGTAACTCTGCCCATAGTGGCTGATGACCACGCGCGCTATTTCGGCGGCGGGCGCTTGCCTCGGCTGGTGCCCCGTCGTCTCGCTCGCTGCGCTCGCTCGCGCGCCCGCGCCTGGGATGCCCAGTTCGTGGCCGCAGCGCACCGCGCGGCGAATCAAGCGGCGGCAGATGTAGCCCTGCTCGACGTTGCTGGGCGTGACGCCATCGGCGATCATAAAGGTGGCCGCGCGCAGGTGATCGGCGGTGATGCGTGTCAGGCGCTGCTCTTGCTCTGGCGCGAGGAACGCCTGGCCGCGCTGGCACAGGGCGTGGATGCGCTCGACGATGGGCGCAAAAAGATCAGTGGTGTAGACATCCTCAACGTGGGTAATGACACAAAGGGTGCGCTCCAGACCCAGGCCGACATCTATGCTGCGCTGCGCCAGCGGCTTGAACGCGCCTTCAGTCGTTTTGGTGTATTGCAGGAAGACGTTGTTGCCGATCTCGATATATTTGCCGCAGCCGCAGCCGGGCTGGCAATCGGGGCCGTGTTTGGGGCGGCCTGTGTCGTAGAAGAGTTCGGAGTCGGGGCCGCAGGGGCCAGTCTTGCCCGCCGGTCCCCACCAGTTGTCTTTTTTGGGCAGGTAATAGATGCGCTCCTGGGGGATGCCCAGGCTCAGCCAGACCTGCGCGGCCTCGTCGTCGCGGGGGGCGTCGTCGTCGCCCGCAAAGACGGTGAAGGAGATGCGCTCCTGCTCCAGCCCCAGCACGCGAGTGAACCAGTCCAGTGTCCAGCGCAGCGAGTCCTGTTTCCAGTAATCGCCCAGGGACCAGAAGCCCAGCATCTCAAAGAAGGTGTTGTGGCTGATGTCGCCCACTTCTTCGATGTCGTCGGTGCGCAGACATTTTTGCACGTCCGCCAGCCGCCGACCCTTGGGATGGCTTTCGCCGAGCAGATAGGGGACCAGCGGCTGCATCCCGGCGCTGATGAATAGGGCGGTCGGGTCGTTTTCGGGTACGAGCGGCGCTGAGGGGATGATGGCATGGCCGCGCTCCGCAAAGAAGGTGAGAAAAGATTGCCGTAACTCCTCGCCAGTCATAGGATCGTCCTTTCTTATAGACATTTAGACAGTGAAAACGCGCATGACCAAACAAAAGGCCCGCCCTCAGCAATTGCTGAGGGCGGGCCGGAAAGCCCGTGGTACCACCTCGCTTGGAGCCAGAAGGCTCCCGCTCTGCCCGTTTCAATACCCTCAACGGGTCGTACCTGGATCAGATGGATGGTACAACGGGTTGAAAGCCGGGTTATGTATCGACCTCCAGGGTGGCTCGCGCGTCGTTCGCTGTGCTAAGCTTGCACTCTCCTTAGCTCGCTGTGGCGATTGGTGCGCTTTGTCCCTTTCATCGGCCCTGTCTTCGATTGTGATGTACACAGTATATCACTGTGGTCGGCGGCTGTGACGCTCCGCGTAGGTTACAACCCAGCGGCTTCTCGCCACTCTGGTTGCTGGTGTCCATCCAGCGGCAGCGAGCTACACCGGACGTGTGCTGTATAGCGCAGTCCAGTGGGGGGCGCCATCTCCCCAACTACGCGGGGGATACCTAACTCCCCGCGATACTTGGCCCTGATATTGATAGCTCCTACGCCATCCCGGTGATACGAGAAGCGACAGGCAGGATGCGGGCAGGTGAACACCCGGCCCTTGGGTACAGACTTCCGTCGCTGCCCACAGACCGGACACGTCTTGCTCGTATGGTGTTCATCCTGTAACACCGCCTGCATGCCGTGTCGCTCGGCCTTGTAGGTGAGATAGAAGCGGACTTTGCCTGCGGACCATTGGTGTATCTTCTGGTTGGCAACCGCCCCTTTATCGTTGTCCTGTCGAATGTCGCGCACATCGCCAATCACCAGCCTTTGCACGCCTCTCTCATGGAGCGTGGTAATAAGCCTGCTGGTTTGCTTGTGTTCGATCTCACGTATCTGGTGTTTGAGTTTCGCCAGTTGTTTCCGCTTGGAGCGGACCAGCCGCTTCCTACGGTGACTGCCCTTCTTCTTGGTGTTGATCAGGGAAGAAGGGCGTCCTTTGAGCTTATTCTGATAGCGCCGTTTGGCCCGCAAGAGTCGCCCATTGGCAATGAAGGTCCGCTGTCCATCATGGGCCACCGCCAGATGGATTTCGCCGAGATCAATCCCAGCCACTGCTGTGCCAATAGGCTGACAGTCTGCCTCAGTCTGGCGATAGGTGGCAATGGCTTCGTACTGCGTGCCGACCCAGCGAATGACCAGCGTCTTAGGCGTTTGCCAGGGCCAATCTAACACCAGCGGTGTATTGCCCCGGCCATTAGAGAGGGTGAGCAGGCCATCTCTATGGCGCATGGCTGTGTTTTTATACTCGATGCGAAAGTACCACTTGCGCTTGCGTGGGGGTCTGGCTCTGGGGTCGGTTTTCCGCCGTTCTCTCCAAGAGTTCAGAGCGGCAAAGAAGGATTGCACGCACGCATCAGAGGTATGGGCATGGAGCAGTGGAGACGTGTGCCAGCGCATGAGATGTTTTGGCTTGAGCCAAAGGCTCTGCTTGCGCACCATGCGCCAGTAGGAAACCACCGTCTGGCTGTACAACTCGCCACAAGCATGAGCCAGTGTGTCCAGTTGTGCTGTCCTGCCCAGAGAGACGCGCCGGACGTTATACATGCGGCTCCTTCTGCTCTTTAGCTCGTTCGGCTTCTAAGCGGGCCAGTTCCTGGGTTGCCATACGTTCAAGACTGCCAATGATGCGTTCATTGGCAAGCGCGGCAATGAGGCGCAGTTTTCGGTGTGTTTCTGGATGGATACGCAACGTGATGTAAGACGGGGTACTCATGCACACATCTTATCATAATGCGTGCAATACGTCAAGGGTTAGAGCTACAGAAAGTAATTGCAATGTTTGCCTCTTTATGGCGAGATGGCGAGCGACCACAGGCGCACGAGGCTGTCGCGGCTGGCGGTGGCAAGCCAGAAGGTATCGCGCTCTTTTATCTGAGGCGAGAAGGCAACGGCAGTGACGGCCTGGCGATGGTTTCCGGCGACGGCCATCAGGTGTCCGGTGGCGACTTCCCACAGGCGCGCTGTGCCGTCGGCGCTGCCGGTGGCGAGGGTCTGGCTATCGGCGCTAAAGGCCACGCTCAGCACACTGGCTGTGTGTCCCTCCAGGATGTGTTGGGGTTGCCCTGTTGACGCTTCCAGCACTATGGCCTCTCCTGTTTCCAGGCCACAGGCGATCAGATGGCCGCTGGGACTCCAGGCGACGCTGTTCACCCAGCCATTGGACTGGTAGAGGACGGCCAGCATTTGCTCGCTGGCAGCGTCCCATACACGGGTTTGCCCATCTTCCGATCCGGTGAGGAGATACTGGTCGTCTGGCGACCAGGTGAGCGAGCAGACCGTATCGGGGTGGAGCAGGCGCCCCAGGCGCGATCCTTTGAGGCTGTCGCGGATGAGGACTGTGCCATCTGCCGAGCCGGTGGCTAGCTGACTTCCATCGCTGCTGAACGCGAGCGCCAACGCTTCGGCGTCGTGTCCGCCCCAGATACCGGCGGAATGGCCGGGGCCGGTATCCCACAGCCAGACCTGTCCGGTGGCCGATGCGCCAGCCAACAGTTCGATTTTGGGATGAAAGCCGAGCGCAAAGAGCCAGGAAGTCTGGTTATGCTGGGTCAGGGTGAGTGAGGGCTGATTGTAGCCTGGTATCCAGAGTCGGACGGAGCTATCAGCGCCGCAGCTTGCAAACCGCTCGATCCTGGGATGGAAATTGATAGCAAGGACTGGCCCCGTATGCCCAGCGTAGGAGTGCATTGGCCCTAGCTGCGCCTGCATTCCATGCCCCTTCCTTCAACCTCCAGAGAGATGTCATGTCTCTGGAGGAAGAACGTCTTTCTTTATGTATACATAGGATTAGTGCAAATAGGTTTATTTTTGTTACCAGGGCTTGCATGCCGTATAGTGTATTGCTACTGCCCCTGCTTGTCAATGGGATTTGGGAGAACCTGGGAGCTGCTGGCGAACAATTGAGCGTTGCCATGCGCGCGGCTCTCAGCCCTTTTGCTCTATTTGCCGTTTTGACCTACAATAGTAATAGGGCGAGCAAAACGGTGGGATGCCCTCCCACCAGGGTATCAGAGGCTGGCGCTCGTGGCTCGGCGTGGAGCGGCCAGGTGTAAACTGCTTGCGCCAATGGCGAGCGCCGGATGGTGTGTTGGTGTGTATCGGCGCTCATTAAGGAGTATGGAACGGCTATGACCTCTTCCTCTGCGTACTGTCCTAAATGTGGCGGGAAGAACGAGCCGGAGGCGGTGGTGTGCTTCGCCTGCGGGGAGTCAATGCTGGCAGCATCGGTGCTGGAGCCGCTGTTGTCGTCGGCAGCGCCCAGGTCAACCAGAGAACTGCCCATTCTGTTGATTCGGCAACGCTACCAGATTGTGAAGCGCCTTGGTGAAGGCGGTTTTGGCGCGGTCTATCAAGCTGAGGATCGTGAGTTGGGCAACCGGCTGGTGGCGGTCAAGGAGATGAGTTACAGCGGCCTGGCTACTCAGGAACTTCAGGAGGCGACAGAAGCTTTTCATCAGGAGGCGATTTTGCTGGCGGGCCTGTCGCACCCGGGGCTGCCGCGCATCTATGATCACTTCAGCGAGGGCGGACACTGGTATCTGGTGATGGAGTTTATCGAGGGTGAGACGCTGGAGAAGCGCCTGGATCGTTCGATGAAGAAGCATCTGACGGTGAAGGAGGCGCTTCAGCTTGGCGTCAAGCTGTGTGACGTGCTGGAATATCTGCATACGCGCCAGCCGCCGATTATCTTCCGCGATCTGAAGCCCTCGAATGTGATGATGACGCCTGATGGGGCCGTCTATCTGATTGACTTTGGGATTGCGCGCCTGTTCAAGCCAGGGCAGCAGAAAGATACGATGGCCTTTGGATCGCCGGGCTATGCCGCGCCGGAACAATATGGCAAGGCGCAGACAACGCCGCGCTCGGATGTCTTTAGCCTGGGCGCGCTGCTGCATTATCTGGTGACGGGTAATGACCCATCCGATACGCCGTTCCGCTTCGCGCCGCTGACGATGCCCCGGCCAACGGGCCTGGGGACATTTATCGGTCATATGGTCAATCTGGATGAATACAAACGCCCGCCGAGCATGGGGATTGTCAAGCGCGAAATGGAGCGCCTGCTGGCCGCCTGGGCCGAACGCCAGCGGGGGCCAGCGCCTTCGATGCCGTTCCCACCGTATCAGACCGCGACGGGGTTCTTGCCCGCCATGCGGCCACCCTACCCGACCGCCACCTTTCCGACGGCTACGGGGCCACACTGGCTTCCGCCGCCGACTGGAACGATGCCGCCGTTTCAGGCAACCGGTTCTATGCGCGTGGTGGGGCCACCCCAGCCGTATCCAGCGCCCGCGCTGACTCCGGTAGCGCCGCCTCCGGCTCGCGCCAGGAGACGCTGGCCTGGTCGGCAAAACCTGTGGATAGTTTTTTTAATAGGGGCGGTTGTGTTTATCCTCCTTCTTATGCTTCTGCTTTTTGGGTTGGCGGCGCAACTAGCGCCTCCGCCTTACCCTGGTTATTAGCGGCAGGGCTATCTAGATGTTCGCTGGCGGTTCATGCCGTTTGATTTTTTCGGCGGATCTGCCCAGGCGTGCTGGCGGTTAAAACCGCGCCTGGAGGCTGCGCCGCCAAGCCTCCCTGCGGAGGCTCCCCGCCCCAAGCACGCGGCGTTTGCGTGGAAGGGCAGCGGCGCCTGGCGGCACAGCGGTTCGCCGCCAGGGACGGCGGCGGTACACGCGGCTGGCGCGGTTGTAACCGTCTGTCTTTCTGCCGTCAGCTTTTAGACAGACCCGATGGCAGACGAGGGTTCTACCAAATCTGAGGTGTTGGCAAGCGAGACGTGTCACTTGTAGCGCCGCCGTCTCGGCGGCTCCCCGTTGGCCTGCTGGTAGGTTGGCCTGGAGGGCGAACGTTCGCCAGGGCGCAGCGTTGGCCGCCAAGATGGCGGCGCTACAAGTGGCCCCAGATAATTGGTGGAACCGCAGGCGGGCACCGCTTACTGATCCCGGCCAATCCTGATATACTCTGAGGTAGAAATGTTGGGATACGAGCAAAGGATGCGCGTGGATGAGTTCTTCCCTGGAATATTGCGCGACGTGCGGCGCGGCCAACCCGCCGGGGGCCGTGTCGTGCTTTGCGTGTGGGCAGCCTCCGCTGGCTGCCGCTCCTGCCACGTCTGGCGCGCCCAGCGCGCCGCCAGCCCCCCACTCACTGTTGAAGCAGCGTTATCGCCTGGTGGCCCAGGTGGGCAAAGGCGGTTTTGGCGCGGTCTATCAGGCCGAAGATTGCGATCTGGGCAATCGGCTGGTGGCGGTCAAAGAGATGCAGCCCAATGGCCTGCGATCCCAGGAACTGCAAGAGGCGACAGAGGCGTTTCGCCGCGAGGCGCTGCTGCTGGCGGGGCTGGCGCATCCGAATCTGCCGCGCATTTATGATCATTTCAGCGAGGATGGGCGCTGGTATCTGGTGATGGATTTTATTGAGGGGGAGACGCTGGAGGCGTATCTGGGCAAAGCGCCAGGGGGACGCCTGCCGCTGGGACGCGCGCTTGAGATTGGCCTGCACCTCTGTGCCGTGCTGGAGTATTTACATACGCGCCAGCCGCCGATTATTTTCCGCGATCTGAAGCCCTCAAATGTGCTGCTGACGGCGGATGACATGCCGCATCTGGTGGATTTTGGGATCGCGCGCCTGTTCAAGCCAGGGCAGGCGAAAGATACCGTCGCTTTTGGCTCGCCAGGGTATGCCGCGCCGGAACAATATGGCAAGGCGCAGACGACGCCGCGCTCGGACATTTATGGGCTGGGCGCGCTGCTGCATCATCTGCTGACGGGCAATGATCCTTCCGAGACGCCCTTTCGTTTCGCGCCGCTGAGCGATCCCGCCCTGGCGGGGATTGGCGGGCTGATCGCGCAGATGGTGCAGTTGGATGAGGCCAGCCGCCCGGCCAGCATGGCGGAGGTGAAACGGGAATTGGAGGCGCTGGCGGCTGGGGCAGCCAACGGCCAGCGCGCCAGCAGGCAGATCGTCGGCGCGGGCCAGCCGCAGCCTTCTCAGCAGCAGGCTGCGCCCCCAGCCGACACGCGACGGAGCGTGTTGCTGAGAGGTGTGGGCATGCGGGTGCTGAAAGGGGTGCTTCCCACTTATAAGGGGCATAGGGGCCGGGTGAATACGCTGGCGTGGTCGCCCGATGGCGCTCGTATCGTTTCTGGCGGCGCTGATCGAACGGCGCAGGTCTGGGATGTGACGGCTGGCAAGACACTCTGGACGTATCGAGCGGCGTTGAAATGGGTGCTGGCGGTGGACTGGTCGCCCGATGGCGGGCTGATCGTCGTCGGGGGGGCCAGCCCGCTCTCCTGGTGGCATAATCCGGTGCTGGTGTTGGACGCCGAAACGGGGAAAAAGCTCCTCAAGTATACCGTCCATTTCAAGTGGATACTGGCGGTGGACTGGTCGCCCGATGGGCAGCGCGTGGCTTCGGCGAGCGGCGGCCTGCTTTCCCGCTGGGATGACATCGTACACGTCTGGGATGCTGCCAGAGGGACTACTCTCTCCTCTTATAGCAGGCACGCCAATACGATACACGCGGTAGCCTGGTCGCCCGATGGCAGCCGTATTGCTTCGGGCAGCGCGGATGGGACGGTGCAGGTGTGGGATGCTGCCACCGCGCAGCCCCTCTTAACCTGTCGCGGCGATAGATGGAACGGGGTCTCGGTGGAGTGGTCGCCCGTGCGCGCCCTGGCCTGGTCGCCCGATGGCAAGCGGATTGCCTCTGCTTGCGATCAGGTGGTGCAGGTGTGGGAAGCGGATGCTCAGAAGCCTGTTGGAACGCGCTCCTGGGTGCATTTTGGCATTCGGACGGTGCGGATGTGGGAGAATGATAAGCCCCTGCTCATGTATCACGGCCATAGCCAGAGAGTGCTGGCGGTGGCGTGGTCGCCCGATGGCCTGCACCTGGCCTCCGGGGGTGATGATGGGACGGCGCAGGTCTGGGATGCGGATACGGGCGAGGCGCGGATGTACTATCAAGGTCATATGGGGCCGGTCAGCGCGATTGCCTGGTCGCCGGATGGCAAACACATTGCTTCTGGCGGCGCTGATCGAACGGTGCAGGTGTGGGACGCGCGCTAAACTCTGGGGTTCATGCTGTCGTCCTGGCAGGTGGTCCCGCCTCTGTTTGTTGCAATTGCCTGCTGATTCTGGTATACTTTGAGGGTTAGTGTTCCGGCCAGGTAGCCAGATGAAAGGCCACCGTATGACGCCACGCCCGCCTTCTCCCCCGCGCCTGCTGATAGTGGAGCATGACGCCGGGGTTCGAGACCTCCTTGCAGCTTTCCTGATGGCGGAAGGCTACACAGTCTCTCTGGCGGCATCTCTGGTGGAGGCGTACAGGCTCCTCGATGAACAGACTTTCCATCTGATCCTCACCGATCTGTTCAGCAGCAATCCCAGGGACCGTTTTGGTTCTGTCGAACTGCTGCGCGACGCTGCTCGGCCCACGCCTGTTGGCGTGTTGACAGGCTGGAATATTGCGGAGGAAGAGATCGGGCAGAGGGGTTTTGCTTTTCTGGAGCGCAAGCCCTTTGATATTGAGCAGCTTTTTGCTTTGATTGTCGCCTGCCTGAGTACGCCCCCCAACCCCGGCGCGTGTGTTCCTTTGCCCCCTGGTGTGCTGCTGGTGGAACCGGATGGGGCGGCGCGCGAGTCCCTGGCGGGCGCGCTGACCCAGGAAGGGTATGAGGTTTCCGATGCTGCTTGCCTGGAAGAGGCGTGCGCCCTCGTTGATGAACGCTGCTTTCACCTGATTCTGGCTCACCTGCCTGGCGGCTCTCAATTTGGCGGGCAGGCGCATCTGCTGCTGCGGCACGCGCGGCCAACGCCTGTGGGTCTGATTACAGACCAGCGCCCGCGCGGGAATGAGGCTGCTGAGCAGGGATTTGCTTTCTTCGCGCCCGAAGCGGTTGATCTGGCGAGGCTGCTGACGCAGGTTGATGCTGCGATTACGCCATCGCTGAACGAGGAGCAGCGGTGTCAGGCCGAGAGCGTGCGGGGCCTTTTCGCTGCGATCAATGCTGAGGATCGGGTGACGCTGGAAACGCTTTGCACCGAGGATATGCTCTTCTTCCCGCCGCCCACGAGCAGGTTTCACTCGGTCAAGAGGATGCAGGGGGTGGGCGCGTATTGGGCGCAATTGGAGGCGGTGAAGCGGGTGTTTCCAGGCTACTGGCTGGACCACGTTCTGCTCTATCCCCATCCGAAGGGGCTGGCTATCCGCTATCAATCCAGGTGGCAAATGCCAGATGGCCGGACGCAGCACAGCACCGGGGCGACGCTGTTTTGCTTCAAGGGCCATCGGATTGCCCAGATTGCCGCGTGGGCGAATACTGTCCAGAATCTCGATCTGCTTGAAAAAGGGAAGCGTTCCAGCGCCTGATCAGGCGGGCGAGAGACTCCTGCCCCGCAGGCGGTTAAAACCGCGCCTACGGCGGCGGGCGCTTGCCTCGGCTGTTGCCCCGTCCTCTCGCTCGCTGCGCTCGCTCGCGCGCCCGCGCCAATGGGCGGTAAGCCGCCGCCAAGCCTCCCTGCGGAGGCTCCCCCTAGCCACGTCGGCGCAGCCGCTGCGCCTAAGAGCGGCGTTGGCGTCGGCGCGGCGGTTGGCCGCCGTCTCGGCGGCGCTACGGGCCGGACTTTTTGGCGAAACGCTTAACGTATCAAGCCAGCCTGGGCATACTACTGGCAGGCGCTTTCAATTGACGAGAGAGGAAGCGCGAGCCATCGAATGGAACGGCTGGCACGGCTGGTGACTAAACCCACCAACCGCGCCATCACCCCAAACCCTGTAGTAGCCAGGAAGAGGGCTGGGGGCATTCTATTATCAGGGAACCTCCAGCGGCCACCTTCTGGACATCCGCCAAGGCTCCTGCCGAGGCAGGGAGTGGCAACCTGTGTTTGCTGCTGCCTGGTTCTTCGGGGTGTTGGTGGGTGTTCGCAGGGTGGCCGCTTCGTATGCCGACGCAGATGATGGGGTGGTCTGCGCCGCTGCTACGAAGGAGGTCCGTTTATGGACTTTAGTCCGTCTCTGGCGCTGCCCCGGCATCTCCCGCTGGCATGTTCGACCCCGGCCTGATTGATTCGCTGCTGATCGAAGTTCCCCAGGAAGCCTGCTACTCGCTCTGGCAAGGGCTGACGCGGGCGATGGAAGGCACACTCTGGCTTCTGGAGTCTACGCCTGCCGGAAGCAGCAGGGTGTGACGTTTTTGATTCAACTCACGATATACACGATGAGGTAGCTATCTCTCGAAAGCGGCAACGCATCTGTGAGCTAGTTCACAGAAAGGGACTTCGCGTGGCTCCTATCCTGGCCTCTCTTTTCGTGGGGCTGCGGCATGACCGCCTCGGCGGTGTGACGCTTTTGATTCAACTCACGATATACAGGATGAGGTAGCTGTCCCTCGAAAGAGGATGTGGGAGAGGCACAATGCAACGACAACCAGGCATTACCAGGGTGGATGAATCACCTGCTGCTGCGCTGTATCAGGCGCATGCGCCGATAATCTTGACCTATCTGCGGCGGCACACGCCTTCGCGGGAGGATGCTGAGGATTTGTTGCTTGAGGTGTTTCTGGCGGCCTTCGAGGGGGGCAGGGTCGAGAGGCTGCCGGAGGGGGAACGTATCGCCTGGCTGCGACAGGTAGCGCGCCACAAGCTGGCCGATCACTATCGCCGGACCAACCAGCGCCTGACGGCGGGGTTGGAGGATGCCGTTGAGATAGCCTCGGACGATGAGGCGATGATTCCAGAGCAGGTCGCTTTGCAGCACGAAGAGGAGCAGCGCCTGCACGATGCGATCAGCCGCCTGCCCGATCACCAACAACTGATCGTGCGTTTACGCTTTGCCGAGGGTATGAGCAGCGCGCAAATTGCCAACGCGCTCAATAAAAACGAGGGGGCTGTGCGTATGGCCCTTTCGCGGGCGCTGAACCTCTTGCGCTCCCTGTATGGGGAGTACTAGCTTTCAATACCCTCGCGGGTCGTCATGAGGTGTTGCTTTCGCCGCGCCTGCCCTGGAATATGATACCGGCGAATACCAAAGCGATCAATGGATTTTGCACTAGGGAGAGGAAGACGTGCGATGGCACGAGATGATGCGCTCTTTACACCAGAAGCGGTGGATGAACAGATAGAGCAGCTTGCAGGAGCGCCCGGTACGCTCGCGCCAGAAAGAGGGCAGCCGACAGAGCGTCGGCTCATTCAGAACCTGCAACGCCTGTATGAAACTGAGAAAGCGGATGAGCGTTCGATAGAGGCGGTCTGGGAGCGGCTGGCGCAGCAGAATCTTGCCGGGCTTTCGCGCCGGAGCCATCCAAGCCTGGCAGGTCGTATCTTGCCGTCGGCAGGTCGGCACTCCCCCCAGGAGTATGCGCCCGCTCCCCGCGTTCGTAGAGGATGGTCGTATCGCCTGATGGGAATGGCGGCAGCCGTCATGCTGGTGGCGCTGGTCGGCGGCCTGGTGGTTGGGCTGGTGCTGGTTCATCATCCACAAAACGGGGCCGCGCCCACCGCGACGCCTGAGACAACGGCAGCCCCAACGCCGACCCAGAAGCCTACGGCGCCACCGCAAAACCTCTACGCGATCTTAGACGGAAACACCGTTGTGGCGCTTAATCCTGCCGATGGCACAGTGAAGTGGCGCTACCCTTTCAGCGGCGCGTCTGAAGCCTTGCCCCCATCGCTGACGGTGATGAATAACACGGTCTATTTATGGGTATCCCAGAATCTTGTGGCGCTCAATGCCAGCGATGGAACCCAGCGATGGGAAGCAAAGAATGTGGGTGTGACAGGGTTTATCTGGATGACTAAGGAATTGGTTTTTACTCTGCCTTCGCCTACTTCATCGGGAGTCACACTGATTGCGCTGAATGTCAGCGATGGAACGGTGCGCTGGTCCTCGCAGCAGCCGATTCATCCGATGGACGTGACTGCCAATGGCGATGCTGTCTATGTGCAGACACAACTTCCCGCTACCCTGTTTGTGTTGAATGTGAGCAATGGGAAAGAGCGCTGGCACTTCGGGGTTGCAAATTCAATCGAAAGCGTGACTGGCGATGGCGACACGGTGTATGTGACTTCAGGGCTGCCTGAAACGCTCTGGGCGCTGAATGCCAATAATGGCAACGTGCGCTGGCATGCGTCGGCGACCGATGCAACTAAGTTTATCACGCCCACAGTAGTGAATGGGGTGGTCTACGCGCCGCTGGATGGGTATATCCAGTCGGGCGGCGGGCCGGCGATCCTCTATGCCTTGCAGGCGAGCGATGGGAAGGAGCTTTGGCATTCTCCACAGGCGCAGGCGGGCATCTACTATTCGACCCCCGCTGTCAGTGATGGCGTTGTCTATACGGCTGACCAACAGTATGTCTATGCGTTCAATGCCGAAAATGGGCAGATGCGCTGGAATTCCAACGTGGGGCCTATATATGAACCCGCCGCGCCGATAGTCATGAACGGCCTGATCTATGTGGAATCGGGCCTGGGCGGCGGTTCTGGTACTCTGGCGACAGTAATTCATGCGCTCAATCCGGCTGATGGGAAGGAAGTCTGGAATTTCCATCAAGAACTCCCTGTTGATGGCTTTCCAGGCCCCTTGATCCCCCTCGTTACGAATGGACTCGTCTATGCCTATGGGCCGTCTGGAGGCGCGGTGGCGCTGGACGCCAGTACTGGCAAGCAGCTTTGGCAGAATAACAGCAATCTCAGCGATCTTGTTATTGGCTGATTGCTAGTTCTGCCCAACTTCACTCAGGCGTTGGTAGATTCTTGAGGCTCCAGCGCCTGGGTCTCTTTTCCTTGCGTGAGCGCTTCGCCCGTCATGTTTTTGCCCGCCGCAGCGATAGAGAGTGAGGCGGTTGCGCAACTGTGAGCCAGTTCACAGACAGGGAGTTCGGGCGGCGACTATCCTGGCCCCGGAAGCGGTGTGCAGGCTAGCCCCATAGGGGGAATAGTTGGGCAATTTGACCACTTTATTGGCCGTCACGCGCTATAGTAGATAGAGGATGTGAACTTCCAGCAATCTGAACCGTATATTTCAGGGAGGGCGAGATATGCAGACGCGGGCGGCAGTTGTTTATGCTTATGGAGACCCCTACCAGATTGAGCGCGTGGAACTGGACGAGCCACGCGAGCGCGAGGTGCTGGTGCGCGTGGCCGCTGCTGGCATCTGCCACAGCGACGAGCATGTGCGCATTGGCGAGATGCGCGCTCAGCTTCCGCTGGCGCTGGGCCACGAGGGCGCGGGTGTGGTGGAGCGCGTGGGGCCGGGCGTCACGCGCTGCAAGCCTGGCGATCATATTGTCTTTAGCTTTATTCCGGCGTGCGGCCATTGTCGCTACTGTCTGATGGGCCTCTCGAATCTGTGTGTCTTGCAGAACCGCACGATGGGCGGTCCCCGGCTGGATGGCTCCTATCGCATGCGCGACGGAGCGGGGCGTGAGGTCGGCCAGTTCTGCCTGATCTCCACCTTCAGCGAGTGGACCGTCGCGCCGGAAGAGTCCATTGTGGTTGTTGATGCCGATGTGCCGCTGGATAAGGCGGCGCTGGTGGGCTGCGGCGTTTCCACCGCGTTTGGGGCGGTGGTCCATCGGGCGCGGGTAGAGCCAGGGAGCAGCGCGGTGGTGGTCGGCTGCGGCGGCATTGGTATCAACGTGGTGCAATCGCTGGCGATTGCAGGCGCGGCGCAGATTATTGCGGTGGATATTCTCGATAGCAAACTGGAGGCGGCGCGCGCGTTTGGCGCGACGCATACCCTGAACGCCAGGAATGATGATGTCCCTAAACAGGTGCGCAGACTGACGGCTGGGCAAGGCGCGGATTATGCGTTCGAGGTCACGGGTGTTGCCAGCGCGATCTCCCAGGCGTTTACCGCCACGCGCAAAGGGGGGACGGTGGTGATGATTGGCATTTCGCCTGCTGACCAGCGCAGCATCCCCATTCCGCCGCAAGAACTGGTGCTGCTGCAAAAGACGGTGATGGGGACATTGTATGGTTCGGCTCAGGCGGCCAACGATATTCCCAAACTGCTGTCGCTCTACAAGACTGGCAAGCTGAAGTTGGATGAACTGGTCACACAGACCTATACGCTCGATGACATCAACGAGGGATATGCTGATCTGACCGCTGGACGGAACCTTCGCGGCGTTATCACGTTTTAATGAAGAGAAGCTAAGAATCATCATCTGGAAAAACATCTGATAGAACATTTCCCTGGGGCCATTCGTCTTCCTGGGTGGGAGGATTGAAGGGGAACAGGGCTGGCCTGGCGTTTCGCGCTGCTCGTGCGCGAGGCGTCTGTGAGGCGCGAGCGCATGCAAAAACCGATGGAGAGGGCGCCGCTGGGTCGCTCGGATTCCGCCGAAAACGCCGAAGCTGGCGAGGCGGTGGAAGAGCAGGTGGTGTGCGAAGAGGAACTGCCAGGGGAAGGTGTCCCTGCTGTGGGCGGGGCGGCTTCGCCAGGAGAGATTGCGCCTGCTGAGGGATCAGGGGCTTCGTCGGGGTCGTTCGAGGCGTTCTTTGAGAGCTATTATCGCCCTCTTGCCAGCTTCCTCTTCCGCATGCTGGATGATCCCCAGCTTGCGCAGGATATTACCCAGGATTGTTTTGTGAAGCTTCATCTGGCAATGAAAAGCGGGCAGTCGCTGGAGAACGTGCGCGCCTGGCTCTATCGCGTGGCAACCAATGCCGCGCTGGATGAGCGCCGCCGTCGCCGACGCATCACCTGGCTGCCTTTGCTGGCGAGCAGCGACCGGCAGGAGGCAGAATACCTTGATCCCGAAGATCAGATGATTCTGCGTGATCGCCTGCAACGGGTGTTAGAGGGCATCTCGCCCAATCTGACGGTCTGTTTGCTGCTCCATCTGCATCATGGCTTTTCGCATGATGAGATTGCCACTGTCCTGGGCATTTCATCCGGCGCGGCGCGCACTCGCTTGCAGCGGGGGCGCGAGGCGTTCAAAGCGCGCGGGCTGGCGCTGGAGGGGTACGGCGCGTCGGGTCGCAACGACGCCGCCCAGGTCAACCATGCGGAACCACCTGAGAGCGCGAGGCAACGGGGCCGAAGCGCCGCGCATGCTGACCAGGAACACGGGGGCAGGATACATGACACACGCGATACCTGATCGACCACATCTTTCAGATGGCGCTGCCGCGTCCGATCACCATTCCCCCCCATCAGGGCCGCCAAGGCGTTCCAGGCTCTCGCATCGTCAGGCGCGAGGGGCGCTGGCGCTGCTGCTGGACGCGACGACAGAGCGGGAACTGGTTGGGCGGCTGCGCCAGCATGTGGATGGGTGCGCGCGTTGCCAGGGCGATCTGGAGGAACTGCGCCGGGCGGAGGCGTGGCTGCTGGCGCAGCCGGTGGAAGCGCCGCAGATGGGCGCCATGCAAGAGGCGGCCTGGGCAGCCATCCAGGTACGCATCGCGGCTGAGAATGCACTGGCCCCGGTTGCGGAAAAAGTTCTATCGAATGGACACACCCCCGACGCATATCATCACGCCAGCCCTGAAGCGTCTGCCCTGGTCCCGCTCGTCGCCAGCAGCGATGGCGCGGATGCCAGCGAGGCCGACCGCCTCTATCGCCCCGTACCTGCTCGCCAACCGCTCACCTCCGTGATCATTCCCTTCAGAGTTTTTGGCAAATCTGGCGTGGTGAGTACCAGAGGCGCGCTGCTGGTGGCGCTGGCGGCCTCGTTGATTGTTGGCAGCTTTGGCGCGCTCTTCCTGGCGCATTTTTCGGCGGGTGGCGCGCCTGTCCCGACGACTCATGAAGCGCCGTCCGTTGCGGTGCTGGACCCCGGCAATGAGACGCCAACCTTCAGTTTCGATCCGACCTCGCGCCGCCTGCTCGCGCTCACCAGTGATGATCGCTTTGATTGTGAACGCGGGCGGCGCTGCCCTGCCTCGCAGACGCCCCTCTGTCTGCGGTTTTCTATGCTGGATGCCGATACCGGCAAGTCCATTGGGAATGCGCTGCCGGGCTGCATGAAGAACAGCGGCACGGGCAGCACGTATATTGATCTGCTGGATAACAGCGCCATCAAACAGGCGATGTTGATTGGCAGCGATCAGGAGGTGACGACGCTCGATAGCCAGACCGGGGCGACGGTCTGGACCTATCATCTGGCGTGCTGTCCCGCTAAGGGAACCAGCGTGGGCAAAGCCCTTTTCGATGCGCGCGATCAACTGCTGCTGACGATGGGCTTGAGCAATCAGGATCGCGGGCTGCAAACGCTGGACGCTCAGAGTGTGATGACCGGACAGGTCCAATATCAGGCGGCGCTGAGTGGCGCCCAATATCAGGCGGCTATCTTGAGCAATGTGAGCGGCTGGCTCTATCTCTGGACCGCCTGCGCAGCGGATAGTGACGCTAGCTGCGTTGAAATCTATGAGGCAGGCACTGGCCGAAAGATTGGCGATTGGCGGGAAAACTTCCAGACAACCCCGCTGGCGGCGGACCCTGCCAGCAATGTCCTCTACGTGCGCAAGGATCAGCCGGACGGCCAGGCTGAGACGCTGGTTGTTGATGGAGGCTCCGGCCAGCCGTTGAGTCGCTTGCCACCCGCGCATGCCGTCGCTGTCAACGGCTCGCTGCATCATATCTATCTGCTGGATGAGAATGGGGTGACGGTGGTGGATTCGCGCACCCGACGCAAGCTGAGTACCCTGCCGGTGCTGGTTCATGACACGGCCTGGGCGACGCCCGCCATTGATGAACAGAACAAGCGGGTCTATTTGCCGACAGTGCGCGGCAAGGTGCTGACGGCGCAGGATAACGCGGAAGGCCAGCTTCGTCTGCTGTCTCCGGCGCTTCAGGCTACGCTGGATGCCGAGCGCGCCATGACGGTTGCGTGGGCGCAAGGCGCGATGGATATAGACCCCTGGGACTTGCCGATTGGCCCAGGATCGCTCACCTTCTATTATCCGTTGGGGCAAGATGATCCTGGCGGCTGCTCGGAAAAGTCGGTTGCGGCGCGCACAGAGGCGGCGGCTACCCCGCTGAGCGGCGGCGCTTATACGGTGCAAATCTCGATGAATTGGGCCAACCCCTCGACGGTTCTGGATGCTTCGGCGCTGAGCGGCTCACCTCCCCCACTGCCAAGCTATCCGCATCAGCATACCTGGCTCTATCATATTCCGGCCAGCGGCGGCGCGGAGTGGCGCAGCGAGCAGGGCGAGGCGTTTTCCACCTGCCAGGCCGCTTAAGGATGACGCGCCCGGCTTCCGCTGCTAATGTTTAATAGCGTTCCCAGCGGAACAACTCTGAAACCGAGGTATCCTCGTGGATGTGCTGGATGGCGGCGGCGAAGAGTTTGGCGACTGAGAGGATGGTCATCTGCGGCAGACGCTTTTCGGCAGGGACGGGGATGGTATCGGTCAGGACGATCTCCGTGAACTCACCTTCGCGCAGGCGCTGGATGGCCGGGCCGGAGAGGACGCCGTGTACTGCTGAGGCGTAGACATCGCCTGCGCCCTCTTTTTTGACAAGCTGTATGGCGCGAACGATAGAGCTAGCGGTATTGATCTCGTCATCCACAATCAGCACGTTGCGCCCCTGTACCTGGCCGATAATGCCCATCGCTTCGGCGCCTTCATCGTTGCTTCGGCGGCGCTTTTCGACAATCGCCAGCGGGGCATCCAGCAGTTCGGCGAAGTTGCGCGCCTTCTTGGCAAAGCCAGCGTCCGTTGCCACTACCGTCAGATTGGGGATGCGCTTGCTAATCCAGTGGCGCGCCAGGATGTGCATCGCGCTCAGCTCATCTACCGGAATGTTAAAAAAGCCTTGAATCTGCCCGGCGTGCAGGTCCATCGTCAGCACGCGATGCGCGCCCGCCACGCTGATACAGTCGGCGATGAGGCGCGCGGTGATAGGGACGCGCGGCTGATCTTTTTTGTCGCTGCGGCCATAGGCATAGTAGGGGATGACGGCGGTGATGCGGCGGGCGGAGGCCCGCTTACAGGCGTCGATCATGATCAGGAGTTCGAGGATCGAGGTGTTAACGGGGGCGCTGAACGGCTGCACAATAAAGACATCGTGGCCGCGAATGTTCTCATTGATTTTGACGAAGATGTTTTCGTTACTAAATTGAAAGACTTCCGCCTCGCCATCGTGAAGACCAAGTTGCTGGCAGATTGCCGAAGTCAGCGCGCGGTTGGCATTGCCCGAAAACAGGCTCAGCTTCTCCATTCTCATCTCCTTTGATTGGGGGACGGCGGCATCTGGTTTCCTTGTATATCGCACACGGCATGCCTGGATGGCCGAAGCGCCAGGACGCGCAGAAAGAGACCACAAGCGGCGCTGGACCGCTGAAAACGACGCTGACTCTGATCGGGGGCCAGCCGCCAGGCGCTGATCTGGCGCGCCCCGCCGGGGCTGGCGCACAGCGTTTGTGGCGCTTGTTCAAGCGCCGGGCTGTCCACTCATAGAGTATAGCATATCGTGGCTGCGCCTGGCAACCTGCCTGCTGGGCGCCGCGAAAACGAATAACCGCCCGGTTGGAGCCGGTGATGTTACCAGACGGTGGGCTGCGCGTCACATTCTTTGAGCGCGGGCGCGCGATCAGCCGTAACGATGCGCTATTCGGCCCGGTTCTTGCTTCAGCGGCTCATATCCTGGCAACTATCCCTATCTGGTGCGATACACATCTTGATCAATAAAAGAGGAAAGAGAACATGGTGCCGCTTGCCGATCTTGTTTCCAGTGGCGGTCTGCTCTTTGCCTGGACACTTGCAACCATCATCCTCTGCCTGCTTGGCTGGCTGGCCTTCACGCTGCGCCAGCGGCAATACCACAACGACCTCGACGAATGAGGTATACTACCACCGTTCTGGTACAACTTTTCTAAAGGCTTTTTCTCAGGAAGGAGCGGCTGTTTGAGTCAGTGTGAACGGTGTTTGCAGCTTCAAGCTGTCGGTGGTGTACCCCTGGGCAACGGGGAAGAAGACCCCTATAACTTTGCGCTTCCTGGCGATAGACGCCACTACGCGCCTGATCGCCCGGCGGATGTTGCGCATGTCGCGCTGAACCTGGCGCTTGATCTGGAAAAGCAGCAGGTGAGCGGTGTGGTGACGACGACGTTTCGGGCGTTGTTCGATGATCTGCGCTCGGTGCAGTTGAGCGCCTCCGAACTGGAGATCGAGCGGGTGAGCCTGGTGGGCGGCCCGGCCTTGCGCGCCACGCAGGACGGGCGCAAGCTGGTGATTGAACTGGATCGCGCGTATCAGTACGGCGAGACGTTTGCGATTGAGATCGCCTACGCGGCGCGCCCGCGTATCGGCCTGCATTTTGTGCAGCCGGGGGCGGATGATCCGACCAGACCGGTGCAGGCGTGGACGCAAGGCCAGCCAGAGACGAACCATTTCTGGTTCCCCTGCCATGATTCGCCCAATGATCGGGCGACGACGGCGCTCTCGGTGACGGTTCCGGCGCAGTACTTTGCGCTCTCCAACGGGCGGATCGATCATGTGGATGAAGACCAGGGCAGCGGTACGAAAACGTATCACTGGCGGCATGATGTGCCGCACCCGGCGTATCTGGTGACGCTGGTGGTAGGCGAGTTTGCCGCTGTGATGGAAAGCTGGGATGGTATCCCTGTTACCTATTATGTGCGCCCTGGACGCGAGGCGGATGCGCGGGTGATGATGGGCAAAACGCCGGATATGCTGGCGTTTTACTCGGATCGCTTTGGCATTCGCTATCCCTATGAGAAGTACGCGCAGGTCGTCTGTGAACTCTATACGGGCGCGATGGAGAATACTTCGGCGACGACGCACAGCTTTTCGCTCTTGCCGGACGCGCGCGCCGCGCTGGATACGGCCTTTCCCAAGCGGGTGGTGGCGCACGAACTGGTGCATCAGTGGTTTGGCGATCTGCTCACCTGCCGCGATTGGAGCCATATCTGGCTGAACGAGAGCTTCGCTACGTATTTTGAGGCAGCCTACACCCAGCGCGACGATGGCGAAGACGAGTTCCGCTATGAACTGCGCGGCAACCTGGGCGCCTATCTCGCTGAATCGTACAAGCGGCCCATCGTCTACAACGTGTATAACCGCGATGGCTGGGAGATGTTTGACCGTCACGCCTACCAGAAGGGGTCGCTGGTATTGCATATGCTGCGTTTTGTGCTGGGCGAGCAGGGGTTCTGGCGCTCGATTCAGCATTACGCGCAAACCAATCGCGGGCGCGAGGTGATTACGCCTGATCTGGAGCGGGCGATTGAAGAGACTACGGGGCGCAGCATGGGGCGCTTCTTCCAGCAGTGGGTCTATGGCGCGGGCCATCCAGAGTTCGAGGTGTCGTTCAACTGGGATGGCGATCATGGCCTGGCCTCGCTGACAGTGAAGCAGGCGCAAAAGGTTGATGAGCATCACGCCTGCTTTGTGACGCCAGTGGATATTGCTTTTACTATTCCAGCTTCTGATGATGCGAAGGATGACGAGGCGACGACCACAACGTTCCGCGTGCAGGTCGAGGAGGCGCAGCAGCGCTTCTATTTCCCGCTGCCGCGCGCGCCGCTGGCGGTGCGCTTTGATCCGGGCGGCTGGATTCTGAAGACGCTGAAGTTCGAGCGGCCAGCGGAGATGCTGCGCTATCAACTGGCGCATGACGCGGATGTGCTGGGGCGCATCGAGGCCGCCGAGGAACTGGGCAAGCTGGGCGATCCTAAGAGCGTAGACGCCCTGGCGGCGGCGCTGCTGAGCGACTCGTTCTGGGGCGTGCGTGCCGAGATTGCCGCGACGCTGGGCAAGCTGCGCACCGGGCGTGCCCTGGAGGCGCTGCTGTCTGGACTGGAGCAGGACGAAGATCTCAGAGCGCGGCGGGCTATCGTGGAGGCGCTCGGCTCCTTCCGCGCGCCGGAGCAGCCCGAACTGGCCGAGCGAGCGGCGGCGACGCTGGCCGCCACGCTGAAAAAAGGCGATCCCAGCTATCATGTTGAAGGCGCGGCGGCGCGGGCGCTGGGCCAGACGAGGGCCAGCGGCGCGTTCGACGCGCTGGTGGCGGCGCTTGATCGGCCCTCCTGGAACGAGATTATTCGGGATGGCGTCTTTCATGGATTGGCGGCGCTGGGCGATCCGAAGGCCGCGCCAGTCCTGGTTGGCTGGCTGGACCGCGCAAAGCCGATTCAGGCGCGGGCGGCGGCGGCCAGAGCTATTGGCGCGCTGGCGAGCGATCACCGCCTGGACAGCGGCGAGGCGCGCCAGCAGATGGCGCAGGGATTGGTCGGGGCGCTGGATGACCCCTGGCCGCCTGTGCGTGGCTCGGCGGCGCGGGCGCTGGGGAGTATGCGCGAGACCAGCGCGCTGGGCGCGCTCGATCAGATGGCGAGCCGCGAACTGGATGGCGTCTTTGTCCGCGCTGCTCGACAGGCTGCCAGGACCATTCGTGAGGGCGAGAAACCAGCCGATGAGGTGCGCCAGCTTCGCAACGAGTTCGACGAGATCAAGGAGGAGAATCGCAAGCTGCGCGAGCGGCTGGAGACGCTGGAGGCGCGCCAGGACAAAGAACAGGACTGATCCTGCATCTGCTTGCAGCGCCGCTGTCCCTACCGGACGGCGGCGCTGCCGGTTGTTATGTCATCCATCTGGCCGCTTCAGCTAACTGGTCGAAGGGTCGCCAGAAGGTGAGAAAGGTGCGCATAACGCCAAGGTCTTCCCAGACCGCCAGCTTTTCGACAAGATCGCTCGGCCACTCCCAGACATAGACCGATAGGGCGACGGCTCGCGGCGCGGCGTCAATCTGCTGGCGCGCGAAGCGGATCAGCTCATCGTTGGCGTAGACGTTCACCTCGTCGGCGTATTCAATGGCGCTCTGAATCAGCCGCCGCGAACTGCCAGCGCCAACCATCACGCGGGGCAGTGGTGTGGGCGCTGGTGTGGCTGCTGCGTCTTTCAGGCGGATAAATTGACCCTCGAAGGTGATCTTTTCACCGCTCCAGATGTGGCGCAGCACGGTGACAGTTTCTTTCAGACCGGCAATGCGCTCGGCGGCATCGGGGACCGGCAGCCCCCAGGCTCTGGCTTCCTGAAAATAATCGCCCGCGCCGATGCCAAGCTCAAAGCGCCCACCGCTGGCAATGGCGAGTGTTGCGGCCTCTTTTGCCAGCACGCCGGGCAGGTAATTCAAGCGGTCAATCACCAGGGGAACGAGATGGATGCGGGAAGTTGCCAGCGCCAGCGCCCCATAGGCGGACCAGCCGCAGATGTAGGGCCATTCGAGTTTGTCGGTATGATAGTGGTCTAAAAAACCAACGGCATCGAAGCCAAGCTTATCGGCTGTCTGGGCCGCTGCGAGCATGGCGGGCCAATCACCAGTTGGCCCCAGATTCGCACCAAGACGCATCAACGATTCCTCCAATTAGTGGTATGCTTCAGGTGCATTTTTGCCCCTCAGCAGTATAGCTGCGCTTTCCTGACACCTTCCGTCAGGAAAAGATGAAACCCATTCTTGCTGATGGCTCCACCAAGTATCGGGGGTTGCTACTTGTTTGTAGCGCCGCCTCCCTTCGGGAAGGGCTTCGCCAGAGCCGCTTGACCGCGCTGGGCGCGGCCATGCTCGCTCGGCTGCGCCTCGCTCGCGCGTCTCTGCCGCTTGCCTCGGCTATGCCTCGTCGAGCGAGAGGTCCTCGCTCCCGGTGGTCGCTCGCGCGTCCCTCCCGGCGGCCACCGCTGCGCCAGGGCGAGCGTGCGCCCTCCGGGCCACGGCGCCAGCAGGCCAACGCTGGCCGCCGGGACGGCGGCGGTACGAGCGGCACCCCCATAGTTGGTGGAGCCCTTGCTGATCTGAGGCTTGCCAGTCGTAATCTGGTGTGTTACAAAAAAAGAAGAGAAACGCTGTGTTTTGTATACCAGGCATGTACCAGGCATGGGTCAGAGTCCGGCAAGGGATAATCAATGGAGCGCTGCGCTTTTTGTCAGGCGACGTTAGATGCGGAGACGCGCTTCTGCTGGCAGTGTGGGCGCGCCCGGTCCTCGAT
The DNA here is from genome assembly GCA_036557285.1 of Ktedonobacterales bacterium. Classification (NCBI taxonomy): domain Bacteria; kingdom Bacillati; phylum Chloroflexota; class Ktedonobacteria; order Ktedonobacterales; species Ktedonobacterales bacterium. The sequence continues at coordinate 81,291 of DATBHW010000003.1, read as the reverse complement.
GCTGTTAAGCGAAGAGACCTCGCCATCACTGGTAATTCCTCCACCTAAGCGGCGCTGTGTTATCTGTGGCGCGGAGACGCCGGAGGGGGCGGGCCTCTGTAGCAACTGCCTCAGCGCCCAGCCAGCGGCAGAGGTGATTGCGCCGCTGCGCGAGACCTCCCCCGAAGCGCCGATGAAGCCCTGCGCGGCCTGTGGCGAGGAATCGCCCATCTGGGCGCGGTTTTGTGGCGCGTGCCGCCAGCCCTTTGCTCTACCCGCCGATGACCCAGCAGAGCTTACCCAGGCTGGTACGATAACGGAAGGGCTGGGAGAGGCTGGCGCGCTGCCCCTGCCTCGCGCCACCAATCGCCTGATGTCGGGCGCGCTGGTCGGCCCGCCAGACGATCTTACTGACGCCTTCAGCGCGCCAACGGTGGCTCACGCGCCGGTGGCGCTCGACCTGGAGACCGATCCCTGGCAGCCCATACCAGAGACCCTTGCGCTGGCTCCAGCGGCGGAGAGCAGTTCGCGCAAGAAACCCGGCAGGATGCGGATCAAGATCATCGCTGCTGTCCTTGTTACGGCGCTGGTGGCGACCACTGGTGGCGTTACCCTGGCCTATTTCCTCACCCGGCCAGAGCCAACCATCCAGGTGATGAGCGCCTCTCTGGTAGATGAGACGCCTGCGGGTTCGCCCTCAACGACGCTGCGCGTTGTCGGCCAGCATTTCTCGCGTCATTCCAACGTGAGTATCTTGCTGGATGGCAAGCCCGCGCCAGGCGCGCCAGAGGTGTCTACGGATGGGGCTGGCAACTTTAGCGTAGACCTGACGGTGACGGAAGCCTGGCGCTATGGCTTCCATACCCTGACGGCTACCGATGCCAGGGGCTACACGACGATGAGCGGCGCGCGGGTGGATATTATCCCCCGACCAGTGATTGAAGTGCAGAGCCACTATCAGCAGGGCGGCGTTCCGGCTGGCTCGACAACTACGAGTCTGCACGTCAGCGGCAAGTGGTTCTCGTATCGCTCGTCTATCACGTTTCTGCTGGATGGCAAGCCCGCGCCGGGCAGCGGGGGAACGCAGAGCGACGCGCAGGGCCGGGTAGAGGCCGACCTGACCGTGACCGGCGATTGGGGCGTGGGGAATCATACGCTGACGGCAAAGGATGACCAGGGGTATGTCACCCGGCGCGGCGCGGCGCTTGCCATCGTCACTCAAGGCGAGGCTGGCACTCCCGGCCCCAATGGCGCTCCTGCCGACGACGCCAGCTTTACGCTGGTCGTTACCATCCAGACACAAGACCCCCTTACCGGCGCGCCTCAGTCTATGCAGGAAACGCTGGTTATCACCGGCCAGGCCGACCCAGCTGGCGGGACGGTCTGCCAGGCGCGTGATAACAGCCAGCCCTTTACCCAGACCGGCAATGTGCTGGATGCGAGCGGCATGCCTACGGGGGTTACGTATCAGGAGACGCTGACCGCAACGTGCAGCGGGAGCTATAAGGGCGGCCAACTGACCTATACCGAAACGGCCACCAGCGATCAATATGTTCTCTCCAACGGCTTCACCTGCCAGGCCAGCACGCCCTATACCCTCCAGACCCTCAGCGGCTCCTTCAGCAGCGCCACTACCAGCAGCGGCAGTTGGAGTACCTCCGGCTACACCATGACGTGCGCTCAGGACCAATCCGTCACCCAGCACCCTGCTCAGCAAGGCTCGTGGAGCGGCGCGATCCAATAGCCGGACCCCCTCTGCCCCAGGATATTTGACGCCGGGCAGGTTGGGCAGTCAGGCTGTGGGAGCTGGGAATGTGAACAGGTTCACACGATCACAAAAGGGTTATCCAAAGAGAGCTATTCCGAAGGCTTCAGACTAGATGCCAACTGCTCTGAGGGTCTTTCCTTTTCCTTATAAATGTGTTACAATAGGAGAAGAGCGACTGGACGCCCCGGTCGGTGGCGACAGCCGTTTTTCATGTGTCCCAAAAGAATGGATACCTGGCCTATTCACCTGCCCTTATCACATTTATCGCCTGCCAGCTTTGTTGAGGAGGAAGGTACACCGTTTATGGCAGCTATGAAACAGATTCCTGAAACACCCGAAAATACGCTCTCTGCTGAACTTGAGAAAGACGCTGGCCGTGTGAACGGCGGCAGACATGAGAAGAACGGCAACGGCGCGGCGGCCAATAACTATGGCGGCGAGCAGATTGAGATTCTGGAGGGGTTGGAGCCGGTTCGTATTCGCCCTGGTATGTATATCGGCAGCACCGACAGCCGGGGGCTGCACCAGCTTGTCTATGAGGCGGTGGATAACAGTGTTGATGAGGCGATGGCGGGTGTCTGCGATCATATCATGGTGACAATTCATGCCGATGGATCGCTGACGAATGAGGATAATGGCCGGGGCATTCCGGTTGAACCGCATCCCAAGCGTCCCAAGCAATCAACCCTGGAAGTGGTGATGACCACGCTGCACGCGGGCGCCAAGTTTGGGGGCGAGGCATATAAGTCTGGCTCTGGTGGCTTGCATGGCGTGGGGGTGTCGGCGACGAACGCGCTGAGCGAGTGGTGTCGGGTGGAGGTGAAGCGCGACGGCAAGGTCTATATGCAGGAATATCGCCAGGGCAAGCCGGTAAAGGGCGTGCGCGTGATTGGTTCGGCAGAGGGAACGGGCACCAGGACGACCTTCTTGCCCGATCTGACGGTGATGGAGACCCGTGATTTCAATTTTGATCTGCTTGCTCAGCGTTTGCGTGAGATAGCGTATATCAATCGCGGGCTGACGATTAGCATCCGCGATGAGCGCCCCGGTCCCGGCCAGGAACGCGAGCAGACCTATTATTTCGAGGGCGGGCTGATGTCCTTTGTGCGCCATCTGAATAAGGCGCGGCAGTGCGTGATGGCAAAGCCGCTGCATGTCGAGAAGAAGATGGACCACACGCTGGTGGAGATCGCGCTGCAATATAACGATGGCTATAACGAAACCCTCTTCTCCTTTGCCAACGGCATCAATACCGTTGATGGCGGCACGCATCTGACGGGCTTCCGCGCCGCGCTGACGCGCACACTCAACGATTACGGGCGCAGGACGAATCTGCTCAAAGAAAATGAGAGCAACCTGACGGGTGACGATGTGCGCGAGGGTTTGACGGCGGTCATCAGCGTGAAGCTGCCGAACCCGCAGTTTGAGAGCCAGACGAAGAATAAGCTGAATAATGCCGAGGTACGCAATCAGGTGGAGAGCCTGCTGGCCGAGTCTCTGGCAAAGTACCTTGAGGAGACCCCCAGCGAGGCGCGCAAGATTATTGATAAGTGTCTGACCGCTTCGCGCGCGCGCGAGGCAGCCCGCAAGGCGAAAGAACTGATCCGCCAGCCCAAGGGCATTCTGGATACGACGCTCCCCGGCAAGCTTGCCGACTGCTCGGAGCGCCGCTCCGAACGCTGCGAGTTATTCCTGGTTGAGGGCGATTCAGCAGGCGGCTGTTTCTCTGGAGATACCAGGGTTGCGCTCGCTGATGGTCGCTCGTTGAGCTTTCAGGAATTGGTAGCTGAGCAGGCCGAAGGCAAGGAGCATTTCTGCTATACCATCCGCCACGATGGCAAGATTGGTCTGGAGCGCGTCATCAACGCGCGCGTGACAAAGGCGAACGCCGAGGTTATTCAGGTGACGCTGGACAATGGCGAAACCATTGTCTGCACGCCAGATCACCGTTTCATGCTGCGCGACCGGGGCTACAAGGCCGCAGCAGACCTGACGCCCGACGATTCACTGATGCCGCTGTATCACGATCTGTCAGAAATCGTTGATCAGGGGATGGCATTTGAGGTTGCGGCAGCGAATCATCGCATTGTGAAGACAGAACGGCTACAAGAGCGGCTGGATGTCTATGACATCGAAGTGCCAGGCACGCATAACTTTGCCCTGGCAAGTGGAGTGTTTGTGCATAACAGCGCGAAGCAGGCCCGTGACCGCCACTTCCAGGCGATCCTGCCGCTGCGCGGCAAGATTCTGAATGTGGAGCGGGCGCGGCTGGATAAGATGCTGGGCAATGAAGAGATCAAGAATATGGTCACAGCCCTGGGTACGGGCATCGGCGATATCTTCACGATGGAGCGCATTCGCTATGGGCGCGTGCTGCTGATGACCGATGCGGATGTTGATGGCAGCCATATTCGGACGCTGCTGCTGACGCTTTTTTATCGCTATATGCCCCAGCTTATCACCGAGGGTCGGCTCTATATTGCGCAGCCGCCGCTCTATCGCATTCAGGTCGGCAAGAACCGTCAGTATGTCTACAGCGATGACGAGCGCGACGCCTACCTTGCCAATCTGAATGGCAAGAACGCTGCGGTGAACCGCTATAAGGGCCTGGGCGAGATGGACCCGGAAGAACTCTGGGAAACGACGATGAATCCGGCCACACGCACGATTCTTCAGGTGACGATTGAGGATGCCGTGAGGGCTGATGAGATCTTCAGTACACTGATGGGGGATGAGGTGGCGCCACGCCGTCGCTTTATTGAGGCACACGCCAAGCAGGTGAAGAACCTGGACGTGTAGCGGTATGGGGGGTGTTGTGGCAAGAACACTGATACACGCTGAGGTGTTTGGATGGCGGAGTCAGGGATGGCCTCGGTGCCGATTACTCCCCCCAACGGCAGGGTCTGGACGCGCACGTTTCTGCTACGCTTCGGGGCGCTCGTGCTGGTCGGAGTCCTGGTAGATGTCCTGGTGATCCTGCTGATCCGCCAGTCAGCAGGGTTGTTTGGGTTGGCTCACCAGCCCGTTGACCTGTTCCATCACCCGTTTTTGAGCCGTTTAGACCTGATCAGCCCTGAACTCATCAATGGCCTGGCGCGCTCGCTGGCCCTCGCGCTCCTGATCGCCCTTTGCCTGAAAGGCGCTCGTTTCGCCCCATCGAGGCTGGCGCGCGGCGGCTTGTACCTCCAAGCCAGCTCAGCAGCGATGACGATCCTCCAGCTCCTCCCCTACCCCCTGATCTGGCTGATCTGGCCTGATCAGACGAATCAGGCAGCCAATTCGGAGGTGCTGAGGCAGGTGTTTCTGTTCCTGCCGCTGGTGAGCGTGCTGCTGAGCACGCTGAGTCTGCTTTGCCTCTCTTATGGGCTGGTGCGCTGGAGGCTGAGGGTGGATAGCTGGCTGGCCGCGCTGTACGTGCTGCTCAGCGTCATCGGCAGCATCATAGTCTGGAATCTGAACCGTGTGCCGCTCACCGAGCCAGTGCTGGTTACCCTGGCTTCAACGGTCTGCGTGTTTTTTGCCCTCGCGCTGCTCCTGCTGCGGCCACGGTTTTGGTGGCGCTTCCCGCTGGTAGTCCTCTTGCTCGCTCCAAGCTGGGCCTGGCTTGCCTATCTCGTGCTGACTCCAGATGCACTGGCGCCCGGATGGGCCTTTCTCGGTCTCACCGAGTTTCTGAAGAGCTATAGCCTCGTGACAGGGCGCGAGGTGGGGTTCGACCTGCTCGTGCTGCTGGGCTTTCTGGTGCTGGTGCAGGGCATGCGCGTGCAACGGGCTCAAGGAAGACCGCCTCCGCTTGCAGAGGCATGATCGTCCACCCTGACCCTTTTGATCACATTGGACAGCGTTTTGTTTAGTTACAACAGATAAAAACGGCTCACTATCAAAGTTTTCGGCCACCAAGTTTCTAAGAAACCTCTTGCGCACAATCAGGAAAGTCGTTATACTTGCGGCGTCAATAGACCTCCAGATGGCTCAGCTTGCATGTTGTAGGATTACAACATGTTCTCCAAGAGCAGGGCCGGGCTGAGATTGATGCCATGCGGCAGCAGGCCAGGAACAGAACCTGGGTCGCGCCGCCATCTCGCCAGGAAAGGGGGACCGACAAGGCCACTGTGCCGCACGCAGAGTGCGGCTGATCGCTACAGCGTCGTAAGCTCGTGAGATTTTACGACGTGCGGGCGTAGTATAAGTAAAGCTGCGTCGTAAGGGGCAGGAGTTGCCCTCTGAGCGCGCTTTACATTCCGCTCTCGTCATTTTTTTTGAGGAGGGGCTTCATGCAACGAAAGGGCAAACTTCTCTTCCTGGTGGTGGGTTTGGGGCTGCTGATCGGCCTGGCGCTGCCAGCCTGCGGGCCAACTCCTGTCTCAAACTCAAACCAACCCCAACGCGGTGGAACGATCACCGATGGTCTCTATGAGGAGCCTGATGTACTCCTTTCCAACGGCTCGAATCTAACCTATTCAATTCTGGTGGACGCCACGATCTGGGCGCCACTGGTCTACGGTGACGATAAGGGTGTCATCCACCCGGGACTGCTCAAGGAGCTGCCCACCGTCGCCAATGGTGAGATCTCTTCCGACGCCCTGCACTACACACTGAAGCTGAAGGACAATCTGAAGTGGTCGGACGGGCAGCCGTTGACCGCCGAAGATGTGGTCTTCACGATGAATCTGTGGAACACCCCGGCTTATGGCGCCAAGGGCGGTACGGCTGGGCTGGCCTCGATTGACTTCAGCACGCTCAAGGCGGTGGATGCCACCACTGTTACCTTCAGCATGAAGAACGTCTACGTGCCGCTGATCGCCTCGCAGTTTGCAGACCCAGGGCTGGCCCCCATGCCCAAGCACGTCTTTGGCACGATGGACCCGTCCACCATCCTGAAGTCTACTGAGGCGTTCAAGCCGACCGTTGTCAGCGGACCCTTTAAGATCTCTGATCGCGTCAAGGGCGACCACATCAACGTGGTGCGCAACGACAATTACTTCCAGGCGGCCCAGGGCTATCCGTATCTGGATGGGATTAACTTCAAGATCATCCCCGACGCCAGCACGGTTCTGACCGCCCTGCAAAGTCATTCACTCGATACCTCCTGGTTCCTGGACAACACCAAGCTGGATAGCTACAAAGCTCTCCAGGGCTACAAGCTCTATCTCCCCACGCAACCGGTCAACACTGAATGGATTACCTTCAACTTGCACGACCCCATCCTGGCCGACTTGCAGGTCCGCAAGGCGATCAGCACGGCGCTTGACATCGACAGTATGATCAAACAGGCCGTGAACGGGGTAGGCATACGTACCTGCGATGAGGATCTGGGTACCTTTGCCCATGAGCCTGACGTGACCTGCTACCCGTTCGATCAGGCAACGGCCAAATCGGTGCTGGATGCCGATGGATGGGCGATGGGTTCGGATGGCTATCGCCATAAGAACGGCAAGATCCTGGAACTGAACTGGAGCACGACCTCCAATAACGCGCGCCGCGCGCAGACCCAGCAAATCGGCCAGCAGAACCTGAAGGATATCGGTATCAAGATCAACATCAAGGATTTTCCTGCCGATGCCTTGTTCGGCACCATCTTGCCCAGCGGCCAATATCAGATCGGTGAGTTTACCAACTCGCTCGGCTATGACCCCGACGACTTCACCTCCTGGGGTTGCAACCAGACCGCTGCTCAGGGTGGCGGCAACTGGACCTACTATTGCAACCAGGCGGTTGATGCGGCGCTGCATGCCGAACAGCAGAACCCCGATCAGAACGCTCGCCTGGAACAGTTCAAGATCTTCCACCAGGCGATGTTGACCGATCTGCCGGTCGTCTACGTCTACTCCTATGGAGCGCCAGCCGTCGCCGGCAACAACGTCCACAACTACAACCCCTCCGCTCAGGGACCGTCGGAGACCTGGAACGTCTGGACGTGGTATAAGAGCTAAACCTCTCTCGTTTCCTGGAAGGCATCATCTCTCTGTTCAGAAGGTGATGCCTCCAGCATTCGCTTCATGAAGAGGCTTTCCGGTTGTTTGTGTGGGCAGGGTGTCAACCATATCTGGCGCCCTGCCCACATTCATAACCAGCATCTTTGCGAGTCCCTCTCTGGTAGTTTTTTATCCAATATGGTATGATTGCGGCAAATGCCGGGCTGGCCGTCTACTCAGGCTCTGGACGGGGTGCGATCACCCTCTTCTTCGTGGTTGAACGATGCAGCTTTGTGGTTGACACACAGCATTCAGCGAGGGCAAGACTCTATGGGACGCTACATCATACGGCGCCTGCTCCAGGCTATCCCCCTGCTTTTTATGGTTTCTGTGGTCGTCTTTCTCTTGATTCATCTGATCCCAGGAGGCGCCGACGCGGTTTTTCTCAACCCAAAACTCACTGGAGCCGCCCGCGCGGCAATACGCCATAACCTTGGAATCGATCAGCCACTGCCTGTGCAGTATTTCACCTGGATCAAAGGAGCCATCACTGGCGATTTCGGCCACTCCTTTAACGACGGCCAGACCGTCATCAGCGATGTTGGGGCGCGCGTTGGACCCACCATCGAACTCTTCGGGTCGGCGCTGCTCTTTGCCTTGATCCTGGCGATTCCGCTGGGCGTGACCTCAGCCGCCCGCCAGTACAGTATCGTGGACTACACGATCACGTTCTTCAGCTATTTTGGCATTTCCATGCCCATCTTCTTCTTCGCGTTGATCATGCAAGAGATCTTCTCTGTCAAGCTGGGCTGGCTCCCCGATTTTGGCCGCAGCAGCGACGAGGTGTATGCTTCGACTTTTGATTACTTCCTTGACTATACGCTGCACCTGATCTTACCGATGATCGTGCTTTCACTGGCCTTTATGGCAGGCTGGAGCCGCTACATGCGCGCGAGCATGCTCGAAGTGAAGCGCCAGGATTATATGCGCACGGCCCGGTCGAAAGGGCTGGGGCCTGTCGCCGTCCTGGCGCGTCACGGCCTGCGCAACGCCTTGATTCCAGTCTTGACCGTCGTCGCGCTGAATTTTGGCGCTATCGCAGGTGGGGCGGCAGTAACAGAAACCATCTTCGCCTGGCCGGGCCTGGGAAGCTTCTTTATTCTCTCGTTAACATCACGCGATTACCCGGTCCTCATGGCGATGCTGTTGATGTCGGCAGTAACGGTCATTACTTTCAATCTGATTGCTGATGTCCTCTATGGAGTGCTTGATCCGCGCATTCGCTACAATTAGTGACCTGTGGCGGTCAGTTGTTACCGTCCTGAATCATCGCGGCAAGGCCGCTGAAAGGAGACTCAGCAGTGAGTTTACAATCTCAGGTTGTTCCACCATCGCTGCCCGGAGATGAAAACCTGGATGAGTTGTTCGCCCTGACCCCACAACTGGCCCGGAAACGACGCAGCCAGTTGCGGATTATCTTCGATCGCTTTATCCGTAACCGATTGGCCGTCGTCGGGTTCGTGGTGCTGGTGCTGATGGGCCTGGCGGCGCTCTTTGCGCCGATACTTTACCACGCTACCACGACCTTCGATCCATCAACGAATATTGACCTCAGGAATAGCCCGGCCTTCCAGAATCCCTCGTTCCAGCATCTGCTTGGAACCGATGAGCTTGGGCGCGATGAAATGGCGCGCATCCTCTACGGCGGGCGCGTCTCCCTGCTGATCGGCATCTCTTCGATGTTTATGGCAATCTTCGTGGGAGTCACCATCGGCGCTCTCGCTGGCTACTTTGGTGGCGTTGTTGACAACCTGCTGATGCGCGCGACCGACATCATCCTGGCGATTCCACTCTACCTGCTGCTCTTTGTCCTCTCGGCCAGCTTCTCAAATGGATCGATCCTGAGCATCGTAGTGCTGATTGCCCTCTTTGGCTGGACCGAAACGTCTCGCCTGGTAAGAAGTGAGTTTCTGGCGCTCAAAGAACGAGAATTTGTCATGGCAGCGCGCACGCTGGGCGCCAGCAACCTCCGGTTGATGGTGCGGCATATCTTGCCCAATGCCATCGGGCCAATCATCGTCAGCTCGACGCTGCTGGTCGGCAATAATATTATTATCGAATCGATCCTGAGCTTCTTTGGCTTTGGCATCCAGGTGCCACTGGCAAGCTGGGGAACGATGGTCGCCAACGGCAAAGATTACTTTTTGGAGCATTCCATGCTCGTCTGGGCGCCGGGCCTGTGCATTTTGTTTGTCGTGCTGAGCTTTAACCTGATGGGTGATGGGCTGCGCGACGCTCTTGACCCCTATCTCACTGAACGGTAATGGGAAGGAGACGCTGACTGTGGGGAAGTTGCTTGAGATCAGCAACCTGAAGACGTACTTCAGAACCCGTGAGGGATGGGTGCATGCTGTGGATGGCGTCAGCTTCAGCATCAACGAAGGCGAAAAGCTCGGCATCGTCGGGGAGAGCGGCTGTGGCAAAAGCGTCACGGCGCTCTCCATCATGCGCCTTATTCCCTCCCCGCCCGGTGAGACGCTCGATGGCAGCATCATCTTTGGCGAACAAGACCTGCTGGAACTCTCCGAAAGCACCATGCGCAAAATCCGGGGCAAACAGATCGGCATGATCTTTCAAGACCCGTTGACTTCCCTGAATCCGGTGCTGACTATCGGCTACCAGATTGCCGAGGGCTTGAAACTGCATCTGGGCCTGGATAACCAGCAGGCCAGACGGCGCGCCATTGAACTGCTGCGCGAGGTCGGCATTCCAGAGGCAGAGCGGCGTCTCAATTCGTATCCCCACCAGTTCAGCGGCGGCATGCGCCAGCGCGTGATGATTGCGATTGCGCTGGCCTGCCGTCCCCAACTTATCATCGCTGACGAACCCACCACCGCGCTGGATGTCACGGTGCAGGCGCAAATCCTGGAACTGATCGACTCGATAGGCTCGGAGTATAACAGCGCCGTCATGCTGATTACCCATGACCTGGGTGTCGTGGCCGGGATGACTGATCGCGTGGTCGTCATGTATGCCGGCCATGTGGTCGAGGTGGCGTCCACCGATGAACTTTTTGCCAATCCTCGCCATCCCTACACGCTGGGATTACTGGCATCTGTTCCCCGCCTTGATGAAGAGCGACAGGAGGAACTGACTCCCATCGAGGGCGCGCCACCCGATCTCCTGCACCCACCGGAGGGGTGTCCGTTCGCGCCGCGCTGCCTCTTTGCCACCAATCAGTGCAAAGCTCCGCCGCCACTGCGCTCGGTTGGCAATAACCATGTCACGGCCTGCTGGTACAATATCAATGAACCAGCCGACCAGCAGCGCGCTGCTGCCCGGCGCGAGGCACGCGCCCGCCGCCTGGCGATGCTCGACGCGACTGCCCAGGCCATTGTTGCAGCCGGTTCAGATGGGCAAATCGCCTCTAACCCGGATGAGCAAACGGCAGCCAACTAACCCAGGAGAAGAGGATGCGATGAGTGAATCTGTACAGCAGACCAGTGTCGCAGAGGGCATACCCACACCGCGCAGCGATACGCTGCTCACGGTCAATGATCTGGCGATGTACTTCCCCCTGACATCGGGGCTGATTATCCAGCGCACGCATGGCTATATCCATGCCATTGATGGGGTGAGCTTCTCTATCCGGCGAGGCAGCACGTTGGGCCTGGTCGGCGAAAGCGGCTCCGGCAAAACGACGATTGGACGCTGCATTGTTCGCCTCTATAAGCCCACACGTGGCTCTATCCTGATGGATGGCGTTGATCTCAGCCAGGTCGCTGGCAATGATCTGCGTCAGGTTCGGCGCAAGGTGCAGATGGTCTTTCAAGACCCCTTCGCCTCGCTCAACCCGCGCTTCTCGATTGGCTCACTGATTGACGAGCCAATGCGGATTCACCGTATCGGCACCAGCCGCCAGGCGCGCGCGCGCACCGAAGAACTGCTTGAACTCGTCGGCCTCAATCCGGCCTTTTATGATCGCTATCCCCACGAGTTCAGCGGCGGCCAGCGCCAGCGTATCGTCATTGCCCGCGCCATTAGCATCAACCCGGAGTTCCTCATCGCGGACGAGCCGGTTTCCGCGCTGGATGTCTCGATTCGCGCGCAGATTCTGAACCTGATGCAGCGTCTGCAACGGCAGCTTGGCCTCACCTATCTCTTCGTCTCACATGATTTGAGTGTCGTGCGCCATGTCGCCGATCAAATTGCTGTGATGTATCTGGGCAAGATTATGGAGCTGGCGGATCGGGACGAGATTTATCGGAGGCCCAAACATCCCTATACCCAGGCGCTGCTTTCGGCGGTCCCCATTCCCGACCCGAAAGTGGAAAAAAACCGCCAGCGGGTGATCCTCGCCGGAGACCTGCCCAGCCCGGTCAATCTCCCCAGGGGCTGCCGCTTCCACACGCGCTGCCCGCTGGCGCAGGCGATCTGCCGCGAGGTCGAACCGCCCTTCGAGGACAAAACCGGCGCGGGTCATTTTGCCGCCTGCCACTTCTCCGATCAGGTAAAGGCGCCTCTTCAGAGCGACTAACCATCGGCCCAACGCCACCCCACCCCGCCCGCGCCAGCACGGAGGCTGGCGGTACACGCAGAAGGCCGTCGCGTGTACCGCCGCCGTCCCTGGCGGCGGGTGGGGGGTGTGGTATAAGCATCAGGCGCGGCTCGGCGGAGGCACGAGCGCGGGTGTCTGCAAGTCACGGACGCGCGCGTTGAATGCGGCTACGTCCGTAGCAATGAGTTCTTGCAGGCGCTGCTGATAGGCTTCGACGCGCGCCGCAAGCTCCGCAAACAGTTCACGGGATGATTGGGTTGGCGCGGCCTCGGCGCTGCTCACGGCCATGCCCAGGAACGCCAGGTGCGCGTTGAATCTGATCGGGTAATTCAGCGTGTCCTGGCGCGTCTTGGCCTTCGTCTGGATCAACTCCTCCTCCAGCGCCGTCAGCTTCTCCTTCAGCAGCCGGGCCTCTTCCCTGATCGCTTCGGCTGTCTCCTGTCCCCTGGTCTTACGCTCCCACTCTTCGACCTGCTTCCGCAGCGTTCTGAGGGTCTGGATCATATCGTGGGTCTGCGAAAGCCGGGACTGAATCTGGAGCAGCAGCTCGAACTGCGCCTGATAGTCCTCCTGACTGGCTGCCAGGCGCGGGTCAGGCACGATCTCAAACGATTCAGTATAGGAGGCATCGCCAACGGTCAGGCGCACAGCATACATCCCCGGCGGCACGACTGGTCCGGCCAGCGCCGCCTCCGAGGCGACATACCCCGCCACCTTGCGGGTATCGGGATAGCGCATATTCCAGACAAAGCGATTGGCTCCGGCTTCCTTGGGCGCGCGCGGCTCTTTCTTCTTCTCCTCTTCCTCCGTGTCAACAGCCATGTATTCGCCATTCTTGCCATTGGCTGGCCCTTCTTCTGCCTCCTCGCTGGAAAAGCTTCTGATCTCCTGGCCGTCGGCGGTGAGGAAGGTCAGCTTGATCTCCCCTTCTGGCTTCTCCTTGAGATAGTAGTTCACGATGACCCCGGTAGGCGGGTTCTCCCCGGCGTCCAACGGCTTGGAAACCTTGGCCCCGCCCGGCTTCTCCACCTGGCGCGTGGTGATCATCCAGGCGCCCCCAAACCGATAGCTTTTGCCGGTTGGCGCATCAGACCCAAAGCCAAGCCTGGGCAAAAAGCGCAGCGTCGGGCGCGGCTTGAAGAGATGCGCCGTATCGTCGGCCATGCTGGCAGCGACCTGGCGCAGCGGCGTCACATCATCCAGAATCCAGAAGGAGCGCCCATGTGTCGCTACCACCAGATCGTCCTCGTGAATCACGAGATCGTGAATAGGCACAGTGGGCAGGTTCAACTGTAACGACTGCCAGTGCGCGCCGTCATCAAAGGAGACCCGCATGCCAGTTTCGGTTCCGGCGTAGAGCAGGCCACGCCGCTGCGGGTCTTCGCGGATGGCTCGCGTAAACTCGTTTTCGGCAATACCAGATGTGATCTTCGTCCAGGTCTTGCCGTAGTCATTGGTCTTGTACAGGTATGGCTGGAAATCGTCCAGCTTGTAGCGCGTCGCCGCCATATAGGCGGTGGCCGGATCGTGGGGCGACGGCTCGATGATGCTGATCAGCGCCCATTCCGGCAAATCGCCTGGCGTCACGTTCTCCCAGTGCTGGCCGCCGTCGCGGGAGACATGCACCAGCCCATCATCGGAGCCAGCCCAGAACAGCCCGCGCTCAAGCTTCGATTCGGCAAAGGCGAAGATCGTGCAGTAATATTCCGCGCCGGTGTTGTCTTTGGTAATCGGGCCGCCAGAGGCTTCCTGCCGTGAAACATCGTTGCGTGTCAAATCCGGGCTGATCACCTCCCAACTGCTGCCCTCATCTGTCGAGCGGAATACATGGTTGCCGGTGACATAGAGGACGTTGGGGTCGTGCGGCGACAGCAGGATGGGATAGGTCCACTGGAAGCGATACTTCATGTCCTTTGCGCCCAGGCCGCTCGCCGCCTGGGGCCAGACCATGATGTTGCGCTCGTGGTGGGTCCGGCGATCATGGCGCGTCAGATAGCCTTGATAGTTTCCGGCGAAGATGATGTTGGGGTCATCGGGCCGCACCGCGATATACCCGCTTTCACCGCCGCCAATCTCCAGATACTCAGCCTCGATGATCGCGCCATAGGACGAGCGGCTGGGGACGCTCAAGGTTGAGTTATCCTGCTGCGCGCCATACACGCGATAAGGCGTCTGGTTATCGGTGGTAACGTGATAAAACTCCGCTGTTGGCTGGTTATAGATCGAAGACCAGGACTCAGAACCGTTAAAGGAGACGCACGCGCCGCCATCGTTGCCGTTGATCATGCGCAGCGGGTTGCGCGGGTCAATCCAGAGGTCATGGTTGTCGCCGTGTGGAACCTGCACCTCGAAGAAGTTCTTGCCGCCGTCAATAGATTTCCAGCAGCGCACGTTCAAGACCCAGAGCGTTTCGGCGTCCTGTGGGTCAGCGTAAATGTGCATGTAATACCAGGCGCGGGCGCGCAGGTTGCGCTCCTCGGACAGCTTCTCCCAGGTCTGACCGCCATCATCCGAGCGAAAAACAGCCCCATCCTCGGCCTCGATCAGCGCCCAGACCCGCCCCTCTTTGGCGGGCGAAACGGCCACGCCAATCTTGCCGAGCTGCCCTTTGGGCAGACCCTTGTTGCGGCTCATCTCGGTCCAGGTGTCGCCCCCATCAGTGGATTTAAAAAGGCCGCTGCCCTCGCCGCCGCTGATAAGCTGATGCGGCATGCGTCTGGCTTCCCAGAAGGCGGCATAGAGGATACGCGGGTTGTTTGGGTCCATCGCCAGATCAATCGCGCCAGCGTTCTCACTGCGGAAGAGGATCCGCTCCCAGGTCTTGCCCCCGTCGCGCGAGCGATAGACGCCGCGCTCTGCGTTGGGGCCATGCGCGTGCCCCAGCGCCGCTACATAGACCAGATCAGGGTTCTGCGGATGGATGCGTATTTTGGCGATATTGCGCGTGTCTGCCAGGCCAAGATGCGCCCAGGTCTGGCCGCCATCGGTGGACTTATAGACGCCATCGCCATGCGAAACGTTGCCGCGAATCGTCGTCTCGCCCATGCCCACATAGAGGACGTTGGGGTCCGATTCCGCGACGGCCAGCGCGCCCACCGAAGCGCGCTTGAAAAAGCCATCGGAGACGTTTTCCCAATAGCGCCCGCCATCAGTCGTCTTCCAGATGCCGCCTCCCGTCGAGCCGAAATAAAACACCTGGGAATGAACGGGGTCTCCGGCTACGGCCACGACGCGGCCCCCGCGATAGGGGCCAACCAGACGCCACTCCAACGAACGCAGCAAAGCGGGATGTATCACCGCTTCAGCCGCCGCGTGAGAAGGGTGGTCACTGTGGGTTCCATCATGTACGCTGCTCATGTCCTTAAAGCGCCCTTTCACATTGAGATATACGGATGTGTATTATAGCCTGTTCCACAAGATAGCGGAACAGGCTTCGTCCCCTCTAGAGAGGCGGTGCGTTGGTTGTCTATATGGGTGATTGGATGCTGTCGTTCCCACGACGGCGCGCGGCGATCTCGGCCTGCTGGGCAAAGCGGTCACGGACCATTGCTCGCTCCGAATAGTCGAAGAACGAGCAGCCATACGTGCGATGCACCACGGCTTCGCGCGGGTCTGCGCGACAGCGACCCAGCCCGTACCCTGCATCCAACGCCTGATAGAACCGACAGCGCCCGCAGTGGCTCTGGATGCGCTTGAGTCGGCGGTAAATGAACTCGATCAGGATCAGCAGCAGCAGCATTCCCCCGAAGACCAGAAACGGGAAGCCCAAAAATAGGAGTGGGAAGTCTGCGGGAGCGCCCTGTACAAACTCCATCCCCACAAAACCCGCCAGAAAGGCCAGGCCGATGCCAGTCAACAGTATCGCGGTTGCCAGGCCGAAAGGATCAGGTTGGTTCCAGCAGCCGCGCACCGCCAGGGAGAAGGGCCGCCGGGGCTGGCGATGCCGATACAGGCGCCCCTGCCGAAAATGAAGCACAGCCATAGATAGCGGCCTCCTCGTGATAGGTAGAACCTCGATACAGATGTGTCTACGTGGCGGCAATTTCGCCCTCCAGGACCAGGATGGGCGCTTCTGGTTCTGCTTTCGCCTCGTCGCGCGGCAGATAGTGCTCGGCGCGGCCCAGCGCGGTAAAAGCAAAGCAGATGGGAATGATCATCGTCAAAACGCCAATGACTCCATAGACCAGGACGACATTTCTGGTCCATTCAATTGCCAGCCCGCCCAGGAACGTACCCATCGGAATGGCTGACCAGGCCAACACCCCTGCAATGCTGATGACGCGCCCAAGTAACTCGTTGGGGACAATCGCCTGGCGCAGACTGCCGGTGTTAATATTAAAGAGAATGCCTAGGCCAGCGATCAGCGCCCAGAGCGGCATGGCGGCCCAATACCAGGATGTCAGCGAGAACAGCACCGTCAGCCCTCCGCTGAGCATCAGCGCGCCCAGGGCCACTGTACTAAAAGACCAGCGTTTGCGCAATGGTCCGGCTAGCAGCGGCAGCGCGAAGAGGGTAAAGGACCTCCCTAGATTGGAGATCGTCTCGCCGGTCAGAAGCTTCCAGAAATCGGTATCCAACTTGCGGGCGGGCGCCGGGGCGCTGGTGAAGGTGAACACGAACGGCTCCTTTAGAGGATACCATAGAAAATACCAACATCCCACAGGAGACTACGCCTTTTTGAGATAGACAACACCCCATAGGAGACTACGCCCCAAAGGGGCGCGTACTCACGGTCTTTGGGCGCCTGGCTTCTCAATACCCATCTGCTGTGGCGCCGCATCGGGGGCGCGCTCATGAGTAGGATAGAAGCCCATCAGAAACTCGTACAACTGCGCGCCTTCGGGGGGCGCATCGTCGTGCAGACGCTGAAACTCGTCATCCAATGCCTCCAGGCGTTCCAGATACGCACGCGCTTCCTCGGCGGTCAGCCAGAACCAGCGCCGCCCCACGTTGAGCTTGCGCTCCGGGGGCGCGTCATCCGAGAAATGCGCCAGCCCTGACCGCACACTGCGCATCATGTCGCTGTGGGTGTAATCCAGCACCGCCGAAAGGAAGACCTCCAATCCTTCGTAGCCTGCCGAGGTGGGCGCGGGCGAAAAGAGCCGCCGATCAACCGAGAGCTTATAAGCCGTGGCTTGATATTGCTTTTCCAGAATACCGGAAACCAGGCGCGTCCCCACGACGCGCACCAGCCCATGCTGCTCCAGCAAACCGATATGGTAATAGAGCTTGGTCTGTGAAAGATGCAGGGCCTTTGCCAGCTCCTTGGTGGTGCGTGGGCCGCCGCGCAGCAGATTCACAATGTTCAGGCGCAGCGGGTCCGTGACGACCTTCAGCGTCTCCAGGTCCGAGATGATGAAAAGGTCTTCCGGCAGCACCTTGTCGCGGCGTTCCTCCGTTTGCTCGGCAGGCATGAGATTATCCTTGAACATTCATAACTTTTAGAACGATTGTAACGTATCTGAAAACCAGAGTCAAGAGAGGGAAATGGCTGTTACAGCCCGCAATAATACATCTTTTGATACATGCCTTCTGCGCAATGGCATGCTAGGCTTTTGGTAATCGCAGAAGGCTCCTGGTATTGGGGCTAGAAGAGTCAATGCGCTGGCAGCAGATGACGCGCTAAACGGAGGTTCCTATGTCTGAGACACGCTTGAATTCCCCTAATTACCGGCCCATTGACCGGGTGACGCCGTTTGGCATTGCGTCCGGCAGTTCGCCGGGACCGATCATCGAGGCGTCCACGCCTCAAGGCAAAACAACCGTCGAGGATATTGTTGTTGCAAAAATTGTGGACATCGCGGCGCGCGAGATTGATGGGGTGCATGACCTGACGCCCACCAGCAGCGTGGCGCGAGCAGCGCCTGGTGGGATGACTTCAGGACTGGCCTCGCGGATCACGAGCGGTGAACAACGGGGCCAAAAGGTGAATGTGCTGGTGGGCGAACGCGAGGCCGCCGTTGATATGGGCATGATCGTCAACTACGGGGTGAGCATTCCCCAGGTGGCCGACGCGGTGCGGCGCAATGTGATTGCCCGCATTGCCGCGATGACCGGCCTGGTCGTCAAGGAGGTCAACATTGACGTGAGCGATCTGTACTTCCCGCAGGAGTCAGAGCAATCACAGCCCCAGCCGCGTGTCCAGTAAAGAGGGGAAGACGTGTCATCCTCGTGGCCCCCTGAAGAGGGGGAGAACGGCATGACCACCCATCAGGCGGATGTAGCTCATCTGCTCGCTGCCTCGATGATTAGGCCGCCTGAAACAGCGCCGGACGATCTGACGCTGGCGCGCGTTATTGCTCAGGTGGTGCGCTGCGTGCCGGGTGTGCAGGGGATGAGCGCGGGGCGTTTTGGAACCGTTGCCACGCATGGGCCGGGGGGCCGGGCGCCCGGCGTGGTCGTGCGCCGCGCTGTGTCCGGTCAGTTTGCCATTGAAATCCATCTGATAGCAAGTGAAGCCCTCCTGCGCGCCGCGCTGCCAGGGAACGCCAGCGGTTCCGCCGCGCGCCTGCCAGGGACGCCCTTCCTGCTTGCTCTGGCCGGGCAGGTGCGCGCCGCCATCCACGAAGCAGGGACCGGCCACTGGCTTTTCTCGGCGCCTGGCATTGATGTATCTATTGACGACCTCGCTTGAGGATCTCGGCTGTAAAGAAGGCGCTGTGTTGAATGCGATCAATCGTTTTATTCTGCTGCTGCTGAGCCTGGTGGTGGTGGTCTTCGCAGCCGTTGCGCTGCTTCTGATGGGCGATCTTATTCGCCCTGAATCCGTGAGTCCTGGGGGCGTGCTGCTCGGCCAGTGGCAATTCTTTGCCGGGCTGCGCGGCCAGGATTTCACCAACGTGGTGGTCGTTTGCGCCCTGCTGATGGGGGCTGGTTTGCTCTTCCTGGCGATGGAACTGCCGCCCTGGCGCAGCACTGGCGCTGCGTCGAGCGCGTATGTGCTGCTTCACGATGAGTTGGGCCAGGTGACGGTGGCGCGCAGGAGCGTGCGCGATCTGGTG
Organism: Ktedonobacterales bacterium; assembly: GCA_036557285.1. NCBI lineage: Bacteria > Bacillati > Chloroflexota > Ktedonobacteria > Ktedonobacterales > Ktedonobacterales bacterium. The sequence goes on along the minus strand of DATBHW010000003.1, from coordinate 62,070 downwards.
CGCTACGAGGCGTCATCCGTTCCTGGGGTGATGGAAGTTCGCCCGGATGTGCGCGATGGCCCCAAAGGGCGAGGGGTGCGGGTTTCTACTCGGATTGCTCTGGCATCCGATGCGGATGCGAGCAGCGTGAAAGCGGAATTGCAACAGAAGATTCGGGCATCGGTGCAGCGTCACTTTGGCCTGTCCGTCGCTGGCGTGCGGATAGGCAGACTGAAGGTGTCTGCGGATGACGAGGCGCTGCGCCGGGGGGTGGGCTTCTCAGAGCAAGCGGTCCCTGATGCAGAAGAAGTGTAGCCTTCGCGCTCCGGCCAGGATATGTATCGAAGGATGTAGTGTTCTGGCTCAAGACAGCAGCGCAAAAATACATCTTTCGATACATGCCTTGCCCTGGAGAGCGGGATACACTTGCTCTGTATGCAGCGCGCAAAAGAGAGGCATCTCATGCGGTTTTGGGACTGGTTCTGGTTGTTCTTCTGGCTCTTTCTCATCGTCGTTCCGGTTACGGCGCTGTGGGTCTCGATCATGATTGATCTGGTCAAACGGCCTGATCTGGTGGGCTGGAGGAAGGCGCTGTGGGCGCTTGCCGTGATCTGTTTCCCCCTGCTGGGCGCGCTGGCCTATCTGATCGCGCGCCCTGCGGGGTCTGCATGGGAGATGAGCGCGCAGGAGCGACGGCGCGCGGATGAGCAGCGCGTGAGAAACGCGATTGAAGGCGGTGGGGTCGTCCCAAACTAAAGAGTTCCTCAGTGAAGAAGGAGTGTGAGCATGAGCAATTTGATTGCTATCACGTATCCCGACGAGTATCGCGCGGCGGAGGTTATGGCAACGCTGCGGCGCTTGAGCGGCGCGTATCTGATCGATCTGGAGGATGCCGTCTATGTCACCAAAGACGCCCAGAGCAAGATCAAGCTGTATCAATCCAGGAACCTGACCGGAGAAGCCGCAGGCGCAGGCGCTTTGTGGGGCGCGTTGATCGGCCTGATCTTCTTTATGCCTATCGCGGGGGCAGCCATCGGGGCAGGTATGGGCGCGCTCGCTGGCAAGTTCAGCGATTATGGCATTGACGACAATTTTGTGAAACAGCTCGGCCAGAACATGCCCCCGAACAGTTCGGCCATTTTCGTGCTGGTGCGCAAGGCCACGCCTGATAAGGTGCTGCCAGAGGTCAGTAAGTATGGCGGCACAATCATCCAGACTTCTCTGCCGAAGGAGGCTGAGGAGCGGCTTCAGGCGGCGCTGGAGCAAGGAGGCGGGCCAAAGGGTCCGTTGATGCAGCAGGAGCAGGCGCCCGGCCCAACGCCGATGGCATAAGCGAGCGCCCACTTGCAGCGCCGCCAGGGACGGTGGCGCTGCAAGTATGCCACATCTCGCTCTCAGGCAGGAGAAGAGAACGGTGAGCCAGGCGTCATCTGGATGCGCGTTGGCAGGAGCAGATAGCGTTTGTGGGCGACGGCAATCGCTTGCGTGCGGCTCTGGACGCCCAGTTTCATGAAGATCGTGTTGATATGGCGCTTCACCGTACCCAGGGCAATCACCAGATGTTCGGCGATCTCCTGGTTGGAGGCCCCTTCCGCCAGCAAACGCAGCACCTCCAGTTCGCGCTGGCTCAGCGGCTCTAGCTGGGGCGTCACTGCCGCGTCGTTGACCTGGATTCTGTGAGCCAGCAGGGGGATGGCTTTCGGCTGTGCCTGGCTTTCCTCACGTTCTTCGAGGTCACACGCGGCCAGCAATTGCTCTAAATAAGATCGCTGCTGCTCGGACGGGGCGCTGTGCTGCCTGCGCGCCTGGGCGCTGCGCAGCAGGCCAAGCAGCCGTCTCACCGTTGTCCCTCCGTCTACGATGGTGCGCACGAAGCCTTCTCGTTCTGCCAGGCGCAGCGCGCGCCTCAATTTGGTCAGGGCCGTGTGTGTCTCGCCGAAGGCTTCATATCCCACTGCCTGAAGGACCAGATTTTCCAGAACATAGCGCATACGCTCGCCAGCCTCGGCATCAACCCGGAGGCGTGTGAGGGCTGCGAGGGCTTGATGCGCTTTTCCCGTTGCCAGCGCGACGCGCGCGCTGACGAGTTTTTCCCAGTCCCGCAGGCCGCGCGGATAGCCTTCAGGGAGCGACATCTGCTCGTATTCTCTGGCCCAGGCGCTGGCCGCTTCCAGATTGCCCTGGAGGACATGCAGCCGCGCTTGATAGGAGCGAACTAGCCGCGTGGCCCAAGCCCCGGCCTCCAGATTGTTCGCCTCCAGGCATGCCTGGAGTTCTTGCCCGGCCTCCGGCGCTCCCTGGGCGGCACGCGCCATCGCCAGCCAGCAGGAGCCGATGAGCAAGGGGATCGGCGCGCGCAGCGAACGGCTGAAGGCGATACCTGCTTCGAGCGCGCTGATGGCGCCCTCCAGATCGTTCGTCTCGTAGAGCAGTGCGCCCAGGACGATGTTGATCTCTAGCCCTTCGCTCGCCAATCCACGCCCGGCTATGTCCCGCGCCGCCTTCCTCGCAAGCTGCAAGGCTTCCTGCAACCGCCCATGCAGCAAGGCCGTCTGTGCGAGCGCGGCGATAGCCCCGTATTTCAGGTAAAAAGCGTCCTGCGCCTCAGCAAGATGGATCGCTTCTGTAAGCGTCTGCCGGGCCGGGAGGATGGCCCCGTTCAGAACGTGGGCGGTTCCCAACGCCAGGAGGGCGTTCTGGCGGTTTACATCGTCAAGCCCGGGTGTCTCTAGCGCCTGGGTGGAGGCATGGATGCACGCCACGATATTCCCCCGCGCGAGCATGAGCGAGGCCCGCGCTGCCGCGATCCCCCCTTGCAGCGCCCTCTGGCGCAGTGTCTGGCCTGGCCGCAGCTTGCGCAGGCTGGCGGCCTCTGCCTGAAGCAGCGCGCGCTCGCAAGCATCCAACTGGCCGCCGAGAAGCATGACTCTTGCGGCGACGAGGGATAAAGCCGGGCGCGTTCGCAGCAGCGGATCAGGGAGGCGCCCCAGCCACTCGCGCAGGTGGGCAAAGTCTCCGCTGCCCAGCGCGCCGGGGGCGGCAGACTCGATCAGCCGGGCCGCGCGCTCAACGTCTCTGGCGGTGAAGGCGTGGCGAATCGCTTCGTGGAGCGATCCCTGCGCTTCGTACCAGCGGCTGGCGCGCGCGTGGAGTTCGGCAATGCGCTCAGGAAGCGCCTGTTCCAGACGCAGCCGCAATACTTCTGCGAAGAGCGGATGATAGCGATACCACTGGCGCTGATGGTCGAGCGGCTCGATGAAGAGATTCCGGCGTTCCAGCGTTTCTAGCTGTTCCTGGCTATCCGTTATGCCACAGACCATATCGCACGCCTGAGCGCAGAGACGCTCCAGCACTGAGGTCTGGAGCAGGAACAGTTGCAGAGAAGCGGGAAGACGCCTGAGCGCCTCCTCGGTGAAGTAATCCACCAGATAGCGATCTCGGCCACTGAAACTGGCGACAGCTGCTTCCCCCTGGTGCTGTATGGAGATCGTCGCAAACTGAAGACCGGCGGCCCAGCCTTCTGTGCGCGCGTAGAGGGTTTCGATCCTCTCGGCAGGGAGCGGCTGGCCCAGGCGCGCTTGAAGAAACGCGCCAGCCTCTAAGCGTGTCAGTCGCAGATCGGGGGCGCGCAGTTCCAGCAGCAGCCCGCGCGCCCGCAGCCTTGGAAGCGGCAGCGGAGGCTCGGAGCGGCTGGAGACCACCAGATGCGCCTGTGGGGGCAGACGCTCAAGCAATAAGCCGACCATCTCGTGAAGGGCCTGGTTGTCGCTGGCGAGCAGATGGTAATCGTCCAGCGCCAGAGCGAGGGGCGCGGTGGTGGCCTTGAGCGCGTTGATACAAAGGGTGAACGCCTGTTCGGCGACGTGTGGATGGGGTTTCTGGAGCCAGGGGTATCCGGGGGCGAGCTTCCCAGGAAGGCACGTTTCAATCGCCATGAGCAGATACGTCCAGAACCTGGCGGGGTCGTTATCGTCTGCATCAAGCGAGACCCAGGCTACGGGAAGCCGGGCGCAGGCGGCCCACATGGCGAGCAGCGTCGTCTTGCCGGAACCCGCAGGCGCGTTGAGCAGCGTCAGCGGATAGCCGGACGCCTGCCGCAAGCGATCCAGCGCCCCCGTCTGTACCAGCAGGGAAGGGCTGGTCTGCGGGATGGCGAGCTTTGTCAGAAAAAACGGTTGCTCCAGCGGCAGCGTGCGTTTCACGACGATAGTACCTCATCTGTAAGAAGGTGACGGAAATGGAAGCAGAGAAGGCTCACGAGAGAGTCGGTGTCTCTCGTGAGCACTTCTGCTGTTCAGGACGCCGCGCAGGCAGAACTATATCTGGCCTGGGTGCACTTCGCCCTGCTCTGACGTATCCACTTGCTCCGGGGGGATCGGCCTGGCTTCCTTGTCAGTGGCCTCCTGCTTATCATCAAATGTTGTGCGCCCGGCAATGCTGGCTTCGTCGGCCCCAACAGCGGTGTAGGCGACACCGTGACCAGCTTCTAGCTGCTCGGCAATGTCTGCTTTGATTGATTCGGTCACTACGTTGGCCCCATAGTCTGCCAGCATCTCCTCAACGTCTTTGACCCAGGTATGTTCGATCACCGCCACCAGGGCTGAACTGCCGGGGGTCAGCGCCTGGCCGAGCTGTTTGAGCCGCTCATCGGAAAAGCCGGAGTCGTGCAGCCTGGCGGCCAGCCCCCCGATGAGCGCGCCCGCCCCGGCTGCCAGAACCAGCGGCCCCGCCAGCAGCCCGGCGACGGCCCCGACAACGCCTCCGATAGCCGCGCCTTTGCCGCCGCGCATATCTTTTGCCTCTTTGATGTGCAGCTTGCCCTCCTCATCGCGGTGGAGGACAGCGGCATTTTCGATGCCAATGACCTGTTCTTTCTTCGCCTCTTTGAGACGCTTTAAGGCTTCTTCTGCTTCGTCTTCCTGTTGGAAGGCTGCCACAATGACCTGGATAGGAACATCGCTCATGGCTCATCCTCCTGTGTGCTGCTTATCGCCTGCCCCTTGCTGAGAGGCGAACGGATAGTGAGGGCTACCCACCACTACAGCGTTTCTCTTTGCAGAAGGTGTGCCATTTGGATAGCGATCAGCATATGGCGCTGGGGCGCTATGCCTCCTGCTCGCCGCGCAAGGTTTCCAGGGTCTTGAGTGCTTCGGCCACATGGGTCTTCGCGTGAAACTGATCGGTGAACAGATGGCGCACCACACCTTGCTTATCAATGATGTAGGTGACGCGCCCTGGGATCAGCCCAAACCTGGCAGGCACGCCGTAGTGCTTGCGAATGACGCCGTGGGGATCGCTCAGCAGGATAAAGGGGAGCCGGTGCTTCGCGGCAAACTGCTGGTGCGATGCCTCCGAGTTAGAACTGATGCCGATAACTTCCGCGCCAGCATCCTTGAAGACTTCGTAGCTGTCGCGGAAGGCGCAGGCTTCGGCGGTGCAGATGGAGGTGTTATCCGCCGGATAGAAGTACAGGACAACGTTGCTTTTTCCCAGGAAGTCTTTCAGGTTCACTTGATCGCCTGATTGTGTTGCGAGGGTGAAGTCGGGAGCCTGGTCGCCGACCTGCACCCGGCCTTTGACTGCCGTCTGTTGTTTTGCCATGCTGGTCATGTCTCCTTACGTTGGTACCGCTTCTGAAGCGTTTCTTTCTGGGGGTTTGCCCTTCCTGAGAGGAGATACGCTTGCGCTTTACAAGGGGTGGTCTTCGCGGCGCAAGAGAAACGCCCTTGCTTTCAAGTCCCACCACCTATCGGGGGTTGCCACTTGTAGCGCCGCCATCCTGGCGGCTCAACGCTGGCCTGCTGGTCCGGTGGCCTGGGGGCGAACGCTCGCCAGGGCGCAGCGGTGGCCGCCTGGAAGGCGGCGCTACCAGTACCATGCCTCGCTTGCCACCACCTCATGTTTGCTAGAACCTTGCTTTCATGCCGGCTTGACTTTGGCGGTATGCTGAGATGGAGGAGCCGTCTGGAAGGCGGCGCTGCAAGTGACTACCACTCGCATTCAATGGGATGTGGCCTTATTTAGTCAGCATGGAGGGACGTACATCAATGCCTGATAATCTGCCTCAACGGGTCGGCTCCCAATCAGGCGGCTCTGCCGCTCACCCGCCGGAGACGCAGACGCCTCTGTCGCCAGGCGGCGCGCCTGCTGTGGCGAGCAAAACACATGGGCTTGCCCGCTTCTGGGCCAAGCTGGGGCTGCCCGGCCAGATTGCATTAGGAGCGGGCCTGGCGGCGCTGGTCTGCTTCTCGCTGCCCTGGTATGCCGCGCCCGATCGCTCGAAGATTATCAATCGGATGTTTCACACCGCTGCTCATATTGGCTGGAGCGCCGCCGTCAGACTAAGTGGCATCGGCCCGCCTCCTGGCTCGCTGGACCTGTTCCCGCAGCTCTGGTTGATCCCGCTGAGCGCGCTCGCTTTGCTGGTGACGGCCTGGCTCGCAGGTCAGCGCCGCGTCGCGCAGCGACTGGCGGCGGGCATCACGCTGGCGCTTTCGGTCCTGGCGCTGTTGGTGGAACTGAGCTTTTATCTTCAGATACAGGCTCTTGAAGGATTCTTTGGGGTTCAGGAGGAAGAAGGGTCGCTCATCCTCCCGCCAGCCTACAGCGTGACGTGGGGGTTCTGGGTGGCTGTTGCGGTTAGTGCTGTCGCTGTGGCCGCCAGTATCTATACGCTCCAGCCGCGCCCGCTACAGCCGGAGGATGTTGAGGAGTCGGCGTGTTGAAGCCATAGCCGATAGAAGCAGTGAACAGAGCGCCGCCCCGGCAAGCTCCTCTTTGAGTTGCCAGGGCGACGCTGCAACGGGTTGACGGTCCGAGCGAGTATCAGGCGGTCTGGATGTTGGCTGCTTCGCGCAGGCCGAGTTCCTCGATGGACTGGTTGCGCATGATGAACTTCTGAATCTTGCCGGTGACGGTCATGGGGAAGGCGTCCACGAACTTCCAGTAGCGCGGAATCTTGAAGCTGGCGATCTGGCCTTTGCAGAAGGCAACCAGTTCTTCGCTGGTGGCGGTCTGGCCCTCCTTCAGCTTGACCCAGGCCATCACCTCTTCGCCATATTTGGCGTCGGGGACGCCAATGACCTGCACGTCGGCGATCTTGGGGTGCGTATAGAGGAACTCTTCGATCTCGCGTGGATAGACGTTTTCGCCGCCGCGAATGACCATATCTTTGATGCGCCCGACGATGTTCACATAGCCATCCGCGTCCATTGTCGCAAGGTCGCCCGTGTGCATCCAGCGCGCGGCATCTATGGCCTTGCGCGTGGCCTCTTCGTTATCCCAATAGCCCAGCATAATCGAATAGCCGCGTGTGCAGAGTTCTCCCTTCTCGCCGCGTGGCACGATCTGGCCGGTATTGGGATCAACGATTTTAACCTCGACGTGCGGGTGAATCTGGCCGACGGTGCTGACGCGCTTTTCCAGCGCGTCGTCCAGATGTGTCTGGAAGGAGACGGGGCTGGTTTCGGTCATGCCATAACAGATTTCGACATCTTTCATGTGCATGAGATCAATGACCTGGCGCATCACCTGCACCGGACAGGGCGACCCGGCCATGACGCCAGTGCGCAGCGAACTCAGATCATATGTGGCGAAATCGGGGTGCGCCAGTTCGGCGATAAACATGGTCGGCACGCCATAAAGCGAGGTGCAGCGTTCGGCCTGGATGGCCTCCAGCACCGCGCCTGGCTCGAATGCCTCGGCGGGATAGACCATCGTAGCGCCCAGGGACACGCAGCCCAGGTTGCCCATGACCATGCCGAAGCAGTGGTAGAGCGGAACACAAATGCACAATCGGTCCTGTTCGGTAAAACCTTGCAGCGCAGCCACGAAGTACCCATTATTCAGGATATTGTGATGACTCAGTGTCGCGCCTTTAGGGTTGCCAGTAGTGCCAGAGGTGTATTGGATGTTGATGGGGTCATCGAACTCTTGCTCGGCCTGCCGCTCGGCCAACTGCGCAGGAGTGATCTCGCTGGCGCGACTCATCACATCGGCCCAGGTCCACATGCCTGGAGTGCGCTCGTCGCCCAACCGGATAACATGCCGCAGGTGGGGGATACGCCGGGCATCCAGATGTCCTGGCTCACTGCGTTCCAACTCCGGGCAGAGCGTCTGCATCATCTCCAGGTAGCTGGTCGCGCGAAAATTGGGCGAAAGCACCAGTGCGGTGCAGGTTGATTGATTGAGCGCGTATTCCAATTCATTCAGCCGGTAGGCAGGATTGATATTGACGAGAATTGCGCCAATCTTAGCAGTGGCAAATTGGGTGATACACCATTCGGCGACGTTGGGCGCCCAGATGCCCACGCGCTGCCCCTTCTGGATGCCGAGCGCCATCAGTCCACGCGCACACTGGTCCACCTCGCGGCGCAGGTCGGCGTAGGTGTAGCGCAGATGCTGGTGGCGCGAAACCAGGGCCTCGCGGTCTGAAAAACGGCTGACGGTCTGATCGAATGCGTCGCCAATGGTCAGGCCAAGCAGCGGAGTCTGGCTGGCTCCACTCACATAGCTCCATTGCAGCGTGCTTCGGTCATGTCCATTGGCTGCCTGTCCGGCGGTTGTCATTGCTGCCTCCTGTGGATGCGCCAGCGATGGCGCTGACGCCTGCTGCTGCGTTGCGCAAGGGCTACCCTGAGAGAAGGGAAGCATCAGTATTTCGATTATAGCGACGTGGCGGATAGCCGTCAACATCTGGCGGGCCGGGTACAGGGCGCTGTAAACGCCTGCTGGCCGTTTCTACCGCCAGCGCCATTAGGGTTCCACCAATGATCGGGGGTTGCCGCTGGTAGCGCCGCCGTCTCGGCGGCCAACGGTGGCCTGCTGGTCCGCTGGCCTGGAGGGCGCACGCTCGCCCTGGCGCAGCGTTGGCCGCCTGGAAGGGACGCGCGAGCGACCAACGGGAGCGAGACTGCCGAGGCCCAGCCGAGGCAAGCGGCCCTTCCAGAAGGGAGGCGGCGCTACAGGTGGCCCCCGCTTTTTGGTAGAACCCGCCATTAGCGCCTCGTTGACATGGAACGCCTGGCTATGCTACCCTTCTGTCAGGCCGACACAAGGGAGGATAAGCAATGGCGGTTATCCAGGGCAAAACGGTACTCATCTTTGGCGGGTTTGGATTGGCGGGCAGCGCCATCTCTCGCCTGGCGCTGGCAGAGCGGCCAGCCCGACTGATCGTGTCCTCGCTGCACAATGAGCGTGAAGAACAGACTCTGCGCGCGCTGCGCCAGGAGTTTCCTGATACGGCCATTGAGGCCGAGTGGGGCAATATCTTTGTCCGCGAATCGTTGAAAGATTTCAGCCCCGATCAAATCCGCGCCGACCCCGCGCTTCGCCAGACTTATCTCGACGATATGTTTGGCGAGCTTTCTCTGGACGAAGATGCAGCCATCCTCTCTCACTCGATGCTCTATCGGATGATCTTGCGGCATCAGCCGCACATTCTGATTGATTGCATCAATACCGCGACAGCCTTCGCCTATCTGAACGTCTACGAGAGCGCGGCGGAACTGCGCGCCACGCTTGCCGCCGGACGGGATGCCCCACAGGGCAGCCGCGACGATTGGCAGAAGCTGGCGCGCGACGCTGCCGAAAAGCATCTGACGACGCTCTATATTCCCGGGCTGGTGCGCCATGTGCAGATTCTTTTTGCCGCCATTCGCCGCAATCCCCGGCGCTCGACGTACCAGCAGGGCGCTGAAATCTATCTGAAGGTCGGCACGACGGGTACAGGCGGCATGGGCTTCAATATCCCCTACACGCATGGCGAGGAGCGCCCTTCGCGGATGCTGCTCTCCAAGTCGGCGGTGGCGGGCGCGCATACCATGCTGCTGTTCCTGATGGGCCGCACGCCCGACGCGCCCATTATCAAAGAGGTGAAACCAGCGGCGGCCATCGCCTGGGGCCGCGTGGATGTCGGCCCGATCATCCGGCGCAATCGCCCGATCCCCCAGCAAGATTGCCCGCCAGAGGGCGGTATGCGCCTGGAGATGGGCCGCGCCTTCGATCTCGATATGCATCATGGTTGGCAGCCCATCGAAAAGCCGCTGGAGGATGTGTACGTTGATACCGGCGAAAATGGCCTCTTTTCGCGCGAAGAGTTTGCCGCGATTACCGCGAACCAGCAAATGGAGTTTGTGACGGCGGAGGACGTGGCGCAGTTGGTCTTGCACGAGATTCACGGCGGCAATACCGGCCATGATGTTGTCGCCGCGCTGGATGGGGCTGTCCTCGGCCCGACGTATCGCGCGGGCAAGGCGCGCAGCCGGGTGCTGGCGCATATGGACCGCCTGAGCAGACAGCACCACGCGCCCAGCGTGGCCTTTGAGATGCTGGGGCCGCCGCGCCTTTCCAAGCTGCTCTTTGAGGGCTGGCTCTTGAAGCAATGTTATGGTGGCATGAGCGCCGTCGTCGCCAGCACGCCCCAGGCACTGAGCGAGCGGCTGGAAGCGTTCGTGCGCACGTCAGAAGAAGCGCGCATCCGCATGATTTCGGTGCGCATCCCCATTTTGCTCGCTGATGGCGGGACGCTGCTCTGCGGCACGCAGGTGGCGGTGCCGGGCGCTAAAGCGGAACTGACGCCCGCCCGGCTGGAGCGTTGGGCGCACGAAGGCTGGGTAGACCTGCGCCCAGCCGAGATGGAACGCTGGCAGGGCTGGCTGCGTCAGTTGCGCGAGCAGATCAGCCGCGAGGCTGCCCACCCCGGCAGCGGCTCGCACTTCACCCGCCAGTTCACCGACGACGCCACCTGGGAAGCCTGTGACGATCTGGCGATTGGCGAGGTCGTCTCCTGGATTTTCAACCACGTCGAGGGTGGGTATCGCATCAAATAGAAGTAGGGGAACGTTTCCCTGCCGCTTTTCCGGCTGGCCTGGCCTGTGCTAGAATGTCTAGAGAGAGGTCGTTACCCAGCAGAGAGGGGGCGCACATGGGCCGCTACACTATCACCATTGAGCCAGGCGCTCTTACCAGCGCCGAAGAATACGCCCGCTTGCCAGATGAGCCGGGCTGGCACACAGAACTGACCGATGGGAGAGTAATTCGTATGCCGATGGTGAAGGATCATGCGCACGGCTGGATTATTGATAATCTTTCTCGGCGCCTCTCTCCCTATGTGCATGACCGTGAGCTAGGCCGCTTAACCTATAGCCAGGAGGGCTACGATATTAGCAACCCTGGCGCTGAAGGTGAAACGGCCTGGGCGCCTGATCTGGCCTTTGTGGCAACAGAGCGGGTATCCATCGTGCGGGAAGCGCGCCGCCTGGGCATCTACCCTCGCCTGGCGCCCGATCTGGCCGTAGAGGTCATTTCCCCTTCCCAAACCCGTAAAGAAGCCACCGACAAGGCACAGCGGTGGCTGGCCGCTGGTGTGCGCCTGATGTGGGTGATCTGGCCGGAAAGCCAGACGGTAGAGGTCTGGCAGGCTGATGAGCCGATGCGCACGCTCAGCGCGCATGATCGGCTTGATGGCCTGGAGGTCGTCCCTGGCTTCACGATGCCCGTTGCTGAATTGTTTGCGTTTTAGCCCCTTTGGCTCTCCTCCTGCCTGATCTTGTCCAGCCAGGCGCGCATGTCCAGCTCATGTTCCTCGTGAAAATGGGCGAAGAAGGCTGCTCCAGTGAGCGGCTCGCCGCCAATCCAATCGAAGCGGTTGGGGTCCAGCAGTTCGGCTTCGGGAAACGCGCTGAGGATGTCTACCAACTGCTGAAAGACGGCGCGCGACTCCTGGAGTACGTCGGCTACCGGGCGATCCCGGTTGGATGCGTAAATCCAGGCGTTGATCTCGTCGTCTGTCTGTAAATGCGGCGGCCAGGGTGGCGGTGGAGATGACTCATGCCGCAGGGCCGCCTGAAAGCGCCTCACTGTCCGGCTCCGCCAGCCCGTCAGGTGCGCCACGATGTCCTTGACCGACCACCCTCCGGCGACGTCTGGCCGGGTCATACGCGCTTCGCCAATGTCGTCCAGCAGCGCTTCCCAGCGGGCAATTTCGTCCTTGAGATCGTTGAGTAGCTGTGCTTTGCTCATACCGGCGCTTCTAGCGTCCTCCAGTTCGTTTTAGGATAGAGAGAGCATATCACATCAGTCAGCTTTTAGGCGCTGTAGCGCATGGACCAGTCATCGGCCTGGTCCAGCAGTTCGAGATAGCGCGCGAGCTTTCGCGCCTCGTCGTGCTGGCCCTGGCGGCGCAGGTCTTTCAGGCGCAGTAAGAGCGCGTGCTGCTCGCGCAGGCTGACGGACGCCTGCTCGTCTTGCCTGGTCATGGCCTGGATGCGCTGCTGATTCATGGGTGTACCTCGCTTTCAGAAGACAAAAGAGTCCACGCCTCTTATGGGACGAGGCGTGGACTCGTGGTACCACCCATATTAGCAGCGCGTCGCTGCTCACTCACTCAGACAACATCCAGAGCGCATGAACAGACGCGCCTCTAGACGGATCTGGCTCTCGGATAATGGTGAGAGTAACCAGCGTGGCCTACTGCCGGATAGAACCGGGTTCAGCTATGCAGCTCCCAGGTGAATGGATGCCAAAGACCGCGCGAAGCTTCCACCCTGCTTCGCTCTCTGGAACGGCCCCATGCTGGCATCTGTGTTCCTGTTCGTCGCGCTTGCAGTATTCGTTTTTCTGAGCGTAATCATATCATCAACCAGGGCGGCGCGCAAGGGGCGCTGGTCCGGTTGTAGCAAAAGACAGCCGTCCTGTGCCTCCTGGCAGAGTATCCAGGAGGCTTGCCCGCCTGTGATTGAGAAGAATGGCGGCAGATTGGAATGGCAGCGTAGCATGCCTGAATCGGAAGAGACGCTGGCTTGCTATTGGATAGAGTTGTCAGGATAGACGAGAGAGCCAGCCCAGGTCTGGGAGGAAACAAAGGCGAAACTGACCAGGGGGCTGAACTTGGCTCCCAAGGTCAGCTTCGCTCCTTGCGGTTTCGTGAGGACAGTACGTGACGGATGGCTGCCCAAAGTGCTTTGTAACCTCGCCACTTGCGCAAGACGTAGCTTCTGCTCTGCCAGGTAGAAGAATCGCTTGGGTCAAGTGCGAGCGCCTGGTCATACGCGGAGAGCGCCTCTTCGTACCGTTTCTGTTCTGCTAATGCGTAACCTTTCGACTTCCAGATGCGCGGATCTTGCAGATCAAGGGCTGTTGCCTGATCAAAGGCCGCAACTGCCTCTTCGTACCGTTTCAGGGAGATGAGTGCAAAGCCCTTAGCATCCCAGGTGCGAGCATCTCTCGGATCAAGAGCCACAGCCTGCTCGTAAGCCGAAAGCGCCTCCTCATCCCGCTTAAGCCCTGCCAGCGCATTGCCTTTATCAAGCCAGGCAATGGCAAAGGTGGGAGCCAGGCTCTGAGCCTGCTCTGCCGCCATCAACGCCTCATCATAACGACGCAAGAGGCGGAGGGTATCCGCCTTTTTCCCCCAGGCCGAGGCGGCAAGAGGGTCAAGCATTATTGCATGTTCATAGGCAGCGAGAGCCTCCTCATACCGCTTCAAAGCAACCAGGGCCATGCCTTTGTTGATCCACGCTCCGGTATGATTCGGGCTCAGGGTCAGGGCATGCTCACAAGCTGCCAGGGCTTCTTGATAGCGTTTCAGATACCAAAGGATACTTCCTCGGTTACCCCAGGTAATTACACTGTTGGGAAAACGTCTCTCTTCCTCCTGGGAAACCTCCAGTGCTTCTTCATAGCGATGCTCTTTGAGCAAAGCTTCCATTCGCTCGTGCAAGGATTTGGAATTACTCGGATTATTTGTCGCTTCTCCGTCCATTGGAATATGGAGACATCCTCTCATTGAGAAGGAAAGCCTGGCTCTTTGCTAAATAGGCAGAAGCGCTTTGGAGAACACGTGCATGGACTTTACCAATCTCTGACAGCACTGGCCGATGCCTGGCTTCTGGGCAGCAAGCTATCCAACAGTCTCATCCGCTGTCTCGGCGAACGCTGGCATCTCCTCGGCCTCGTCGGCCTGTGGCGGCAGAAACTCTTCTGGATGCTGGCGATGCCACTGGGTCCAGAGCGCCACCAGCACAGCCAGGATCAATCCGGCCAGCGGCGCGGCAAAGATCGCGCCCCAGATGCCAAAGAGTTCTGTGCCTGCTACCAACGCGATGATAGCGATGACCGGATGCAGCCCCAGCGCGCGGCCAATGATGCGCGGTCCGATAATGTCGCCTTCAATGATGTGGACGACAATAAAGTATCCCAACACCAGCAGCGCAATTACCCAGCCTCTGGTGGGCAGCGCGATCAAGACGCAGGTGGCCCCGGAGGCGAAGGTGCCAAGAATGGGGACAAACTCGAAGATAGCGGCCAGGACACCGAGCAGCAGGGCATAGGGCAGGCCAAAGGCGGCCATGCCGCCACCGACCAGCACGCCGATCAACACGGCCATAAAGATCTCGCCGCGAATATAGCCGCCGACGGTACGCCCCAGTGTATCCAGGAAGAACAACATCTGGTTGCGCCGCTTGATGGGCGCCGCGCTGCGCAGCCAGGCGATCACTCGTGGCCCATCAATGACCAGATAGATACTCAGCACGATTACCAGAATCAGGTCCACGATAGCAGAGGCTAATCCGGTGAGGATGGGTACAGCTTCGCCAGCGATCTCTTTGGCGTTGGATTCGGCCCAGTCAATCACCTGCTGCCGCGTCTGGTTGACCTGATCGTCGGTCACACCCAGCGGCCTCAAGAATTGCGCGATGCCTGAAGGATGGTCAGGGGTGCTGGGCTTGAGCAGATCGGGCAGGTTCGCGGCAAAGGCTGTGACCTGCGACACGGCTGTGCTGAAGACGAGATAGCCCAGCGCGCTCAGCGCGCTCAGGGCCAGGATGTACACAATGACCACTGCCAGCGAGCGCGGCAGCCAGCGGTCCAGCAGCCTGACGGCTGGGGTCAGCGCGTAGGCCAGGACGGCGGCCATGCTGATGAGCAGCAGGGACGTGACGACGTGCGAGAGCAACCAGAAGACGACCAGCAGCAGCGCCAGCCAGATCAAGAGAGCCAGCCCGCGATCACGAGCGTTAATCCACGACTGCACTGAAGTCCTCCCTGGTTTCTAATACTGAACAGCCATCTCAACGGTGGTGCGCCCAGCTTATCACGCTTTCAAGCCTTCGGCAAGGGGCTTGCAGATGGTTGCAATTGGTGGTATCATACGGGCAACAAAGTTCATATTGGAAGCGCGACGAACAGGAACATCGGCGCCACCCGGAGGCCGTTGCAGAGAGCGGGGCTGGTGGAAACCCGCACAACCTCTGGCGCTCATTCACCTGGGAGCTGCATAGCTGAACCCGGTTCTATCCGGCAGTAGGCCACGCTGGTTACTCTCGCCATTATCCGAGAGCCAGATCCGTCTAGAGGCGCGTCTGTTCATGCGCTCTGGATGTTGTCTGAGTGAGTGAGCAGCGACGCGCTGCTAATATGGGTGGTACCGCGAGTTGAACCCCTCGTCCCATAGTGGGATGAGGGGTTTTTGTCTATGCTGAACAAGCTGCTGGCGGCCAGGCGCAAGCGCAATCGCCAGCGAGAAGGGAAGAAGCGCATGAGCGCCATCACACAAACATTGGAGCAACTGCGCCAGGACGCTCTGGAGGGTCTGGCGCTGGCGCGGACAAGCGAGGCAGCCAGAGACTGGCACGCAGAGTATCTAGGTCGCAAAGGTCGTCTGACGGCGGTGCTGCGCGGCCTGGGCAGCCTGCCCGCCGAAGAGCGCGCCCAGATGGGCAAGGCCGCCAACGAGATCAAGCTGGCCCTGGAAGCGGCGCTGGAAGAGCGCCAGGCGGCGATTGCCAGGGCCGAGATGGAGGCCGCGCAGAGCGCCGCAGCCGTTGATGTGACCCTGCCAGGGCGCAAGCCAACGGTGGGCAAGCTGCACATTGTTACGACGACGCTGCGAGAAATCTACGCCATCTTTGGCTCGATGGGCTTCCAGGTCTACGACACGCCAGAGGTGGAGACTGACGATCTCAACTTCCAGCAGCTCAATATCCCGCCCGGCCATCCGGCGCGTGACATGTGGGATACATTCTACACAACCACGCCGGAGGTCATCTTGCGCACGCATACCAGCCCCGGCCAGATTCGCGTCATGCGCGAATATGCGCCAGAGCCGATCAGAGTCATCTTGCCGGGCAAGGTCTATCGCTATGAGCAGTTGACGGCTTCCCATGACTTCATGTTCTATCAGGTGGAAGGGCTGGCCGTTGGCAAGCATATCACCTTCACTGATCTGAAGGGGGTCTTCGTCAACTACGCCAATCAGGTGTATGGGCCGGGCCGCCGTCTGCGCTTCCGCAAGAGCTACTTCCCGTTCACGGAACCGAGCGTCGAGATTGATGTGGATTGTGTGATATGCAAGGGCGCTGGCTGCGCGTTTTGCAAGTATACCGGCTGGTTGGAAATCCTGGGCGCGGGCATGGTCCATCCCGTCGTGCTGCAAAATGGCGGCTACGATCCCGCTGAATATAGTGGGTTCGCCTTCGGCATGGGACCAGAGCGCGTTGCGCTGCTCAAGCATGGCATTGACCACATCCGCTACTTCTACACAAATGATGTGCGTTTCCTGGAACGCATTGATTGATCGGAGGCTTGGACGATGTTAGTTCCGCTCTCGTGGCTGAAAGAATATGTTGATCTGGTCACGTCCACCCAGGCTCTGGCTGAGCGCCTGACGCTGGCCGGGATGGAGGTGGAGGGGATTGAGCGTACCGGCGACTGGTGGGACGTCGAGAAAATCGTGGTTGGTCAGATTGTGGCGGTGCAGAAGCACCCCAATGCTGACCGGCTGACGCTGGTGGATGTCGCTTATGGCGGCCCCGAACCAGAGCAGGTGGTGACAGGCGCGCCGAACCTGTTCCAATATAAGGACACCGCGCCGGACCAACTGCCGACGCTGAAAGCGCCCTTCGCCCGTGCTGGCGCGACGCTGCTGGATGCCTACAGCGACGAGGAGCCTCGGCCAAAGAAAGAACTGAAGCCCTCGAAGATTCGCGGCGTCCTTTCCAACGGCATGGTGTGTTCGGAGCGCGAGCTTGGACTGAGCGAGGAGCATGAGGGCATTCTGCTGCTGCCAGAGGATGCGCCGGTGGGCGTCGCGCTGCGCGACTATCTGGGCGATGAGGTGCTGGAAGTGAGTCTGACGCCGGATATGGCCCGCTGCCTGAGCATGATTGGCGTGGCCCGCGAGGTGGCCGCCTTGACCGACGCGCCGCTCCATCTGCCGCCCGATGAATGGCATCCCGGCGGGGATGACGATGCCGCCGCGTATGTCGCGGTGGAGATCGCCGCGCCCGATCTCTGCAACCGCTACATCGCAGCGGTCATCAAAAACGTGCAGATTGGCGAGTCGCCCAGGTGGATGCAGGAGCGGCTGCGCAAAGCGGGCATGCGACCCATCAACAACGTGGTGGACATCACCAACTACGTGATGCTGGAGTGGGGCCAGCCGCTGCACGCCTTCGATTACGATGTGCTGGCGCGGCGCGCGGCCAGGAGCGGCCAGACGAGGCCGCGCGTGATTGTGCGCGCCGCACAGCCGGGTGAAAAGATGGTCACGCTTGACGACGTGGAGCGCGAACTGGATGCCTCGATGCTGCTCATCACCGATACCGCCGGGCCGATTGCCATCGCGGGCGTGATGGGCGGCGGCGAAAGCGAAGTCCACGCCGGGACGCGCACTGTTTTGTTGGAATCGGCGACGTTCGATGGCATCAACAACCGGCGCACAGCGCAGAAGCTCAAGCTGCACAGCGAAGCCAGCCAGCGTTTCACGCGCGGCGTACCCGCCAGCCTGAACCCCATCGCGGCGCGCCGGGCGGCGGAATTGATGCGCCTCTACGCGGGCGGGCAGATCATGCCGGGGATGGTGGATGCCTATCCGGTCCCGCAGACCCGGCCAGTGATCTCTATCACCGAGAGCGAGGTACAGCGCCAGCTAGGCATGCAAGTCAGTCTGGAGGAGATTGCTATCGCCTTGCGCAAGCTGGATTGTGTGGTGGAGCCGCTGGACGCGCTGCCAGCCTCGCCAGCGGAATCCGGCAAGAGCGCCTTTGGCCTCTCGATAAAAGCGGGCGAGCCGCTGCTGCGTGTGCAGCCGCCCTGGTATCGGCTGGACCTTCAGATACCCGCCGACCTGACCGAAGAGGTGGCCCGCGTGATCGGCTACGAGCGCATCGAATCAACGCTGATGGCCGATGTGCTGCCGCCGCAGCGGCATAACCTGACATTGGAGACTGAAGAGAAGATTCGAGATATTCTGGTGGGCTGTGGCTTGCAGGAAACCATCAACTATACGCTGACAACGCCGGAACAGCACGACAAGCTCACGCTCGCTGCCGCGGGCGCGGCGGACCTACCTACCTGCTACATCACGCTGGAAAATCCGCTCACAGTACGGCGGCGGGTGATGCGCCGCTCGCTGCTGGTGAGCGCGCTGGAGAACCTGGAGTTCAACAGCCGCTACACCGCGCGCCTGGCAACCTTTGAGGTGGGCCGCGTCTATTTGCCGGAGCAGGGCGATGGCGTCTTCCCATTGGAGGATCGGCGGCTGAGCATCTTGCTGACGGGGCCGCGCCGCGAGGTTGGTTTCCACCCCGACCCGGCTGGCGCGGAGAACGCCGATTTCTTCGACCTCAAGGGTATCGTCGAAGTCTTATTGGAGCGCCTGGGCGTTCCGGCCAGCGAGATCGCCTATGCGCCTCGGCCTGATACACGGCCCTTCGGCCCGAACTGCGCCGAACTCATCATTCGCGGCAAGGGCGAAGGCGTGCTGGGCATGCTGGACGCGCAGGTGCGCGAGGCGTTTGATCTGCCCGCCAGCCCTATCTGCCTGGCCGAAATACGGATCGAGCCGCTGATAAAACCTGGTTGGAGCCTGGAAGTCATGCAGCCGATCAGCGCCTATCCGTCGGTGGTCGAAGACCTGGCCTTTGTGGTTGCCGAGGGGACACCTGCCCAGCAGGTCGCTGACGCCATTCGCGCAGCGGGCGGCGCGCTGCTGACCAATGTAGAACTGTTCGATCTGTATCGCGGGCAGCCAATTCCGGCGGGGCAAAAATCCCTGGCATACAAGCTGACCTATCAGAGCCTGGAAAAAAGCCTGACCGATGATGCCGTTGCCGCTGTGCGCAATCGCATCATCCGACAGGTAGCGGAAACTGTGGGGGGCGCGCTGCGCGCCTGAAAGCAGCAGCCCGGAAAAAGCGAGGGCAGGAGGTGGTGATGCCCACTATTCCTGCCCTCTTCGTTTGAGGGGCTAACCAGAATGCCGCCCCGCGAGGGAGTGGGGCGGCGTCCATACGATCCGCAGCCTGCGGGGCAAGCGCTGCTGCGGTATCTACTCCGGCGCTGCTGAGCGAAACGCTGGAGTGTGCGGCCTCACATAAGAAGTGTAATTTGACTGTGGAGAGAATACAGCGGTTTTTGACGCCAGAAATGTCCTTGTGGACGAAAAAGTCACAGAGCCATTAGGGCAGTTCTCCACAAATGCCTGCTCTATTGTGCTCTTCTTGAAAAAAACTGCCTCTTACCTCTTGACAAACCAGGTTGGTATCAGTATACTTGTTTGTAACCGGTTCCGAGAACGATACCGATAACGATTACGAGACCGCTCTCAGCCCCTATCCTCGTTCTGGCGCCTGAGAGGATAGCAGTGTAGCTCGCAGGAATCGCCTGCAAGGGGGACCAGATGGCCGGAAAGCTAACGATCCAGGATATTGCCCGTCTGGCGGGCGTCTCCAAGGCCACCGTCTCGCGCGTCCTCAACCACAAGCCCGACGTGGACCCGGCCACCCGTGAACGCATCTTGCGTATCATGGATGAGCAGGGCTTTGTCCCCAGCATCACCGCCGCCGGGCTGGCTGGCGGGCGGCCTCGTATTATCGGGGTGCTGGTTCCCTCCCTGATCTGGCCCTTCATTCCTGAAATCGTGCAGGGTGTCGCCGAGTTTGTCGAGAGGAGTTCCTACGAACTCATTCTCTATAGCCTCTCGTATGCCAGCCACCTGTACGCGAGCAACACGGGCAGCAAGACGGTAGGAGATCGCAGCGCGGCGGTTGATCGCATCGTGGACGCGCGGCTCACCGCAGGTCTGGTGGCGATCACACCCGGCCAATCAGCGGCGCATCTCACCCAATTGCACGAGCAGGGCTTTCCGGTGGTGATGATTGACGACCAGGGCCTGCCGACCAGCGCCCCCTGGGTAGGCGCCGATAATCGCACCGGCGCGTATCAGGCTGTGCGTCATCTGATTGGCCTGGGCCACCGGCGCATCGCGCATATCAAAGGACCGGCCAGCTACCAATGCTCGCAGGAACGCTATCAAGGCTACTGCCAGGCGTTGATGGAAGCTGGCCTGACCCCAGATCCCTCGCTCGTCGTTCAGGGCGATTTCGAGATTGCCAGCGGGCGCACCTGCGCCCATCAACTCTTCTCGTGGGCTGAACCGCCCACTGCTATTTTTGCCGCCAATGACCATATGGCCTGGGGCGTCATGGAAGTTGCGGAGGAAGTGGGCTTGCGGATACCGGAGGATGTCGCCCTGGTCGGTTTTGACAATATGGGAACCTCGGCCCATAAGCGGCCCCCACTTACTACCGTGCGGCAGCCTTTCCACGAGATGGGCCAGCGCGCCGCCGAACTACTCCTGGGGCTGCTGGAATCACCACGGCATCTACCGCTCTATACAAGCGCCACTCCCTTTCTTAAATCTTCTCTCCTCTCATCCGCCTATACCGAGCCTATTCGCATTCTTCTGGACACCAATCTGCTGGTTCGTGAGTCCTGCGGCGCGCAGCAACTGACGCCGCTGCCCAAATTGTAAAATCGCTGGATGCCCGCGCCGTTCAGGGAGACAGCGGCGCCCGCGCTACGATTCATACACATCGTTCTCACGCGTCAATCTCGTTATCTCATCCATCATCAGGAGCGTTGGGCAACCTGTACTGCTCAGAAGGGGGGATACAACAGGAAACTGACAGCAGCAGTAGCAACCTGGCGACGTAGGCGCCTCTGTGAATCAGCGCATGATTCATCTTATCCTTTGTGAGGAGGACTCCATCATGAGGTCTTGGCATCGCCACGCGATGGCGATCATTGGCGCGCTCATCATTCTGAGCGTAGTTCTGACTGGCTGCGGCACGCCCAGCGGCAACAACGGCAGCCAGTATGGCGGGACCGTAACCATAGCGCCCTCGCCTTATGGCCCCTTTACGCGGAACTTCAACCCGTTCCTTCCCAACAGTGACCGCGTTGGCACGCTGGGCATGATCTATGAGACTCTGCTCTCCGTGAACCGGCTGAGTGGCAAGGCCAGCCCCTGGCTGGCGTCAACCTATCAGTGGAACAACGACGCCACCAGCATCACCTTCAATCTGCGCAGCGATGTAAAATGGACAGATACTACCGACTTCACCAGCGCCGATGTCCTGTTCACGCTGAATCTGCTCCATCAATACCCCGCGCTGGATGGCGGCGGCCTGTGGAAAGCCATCAGCGACATCAGCGCCCCGGACGCGCATACCGTCGTGGTCAACTTCAAAGTGCCTTCGGTGCCGATCTTGTGGTATCTGGCCGGGCAAACCTATATTGTGCCTCAGCATATCTGGCAGAATATCAAAGACCCGACCACTGAAACCAACCCCAACCCGATGGGCACAGGACCATTCACCCTGGGATCGTTCAACGCCCAGGTCTATACGCTGAAGAAGAACGCGCACTACTGGCAGGCTGGCAAGCCCTACGTTGACGCGCTCCGCTATCCGGCTTACGACGCTAACGCCGCCGCTGACGTACTCCTCTCGACGGGTTCGTTGGACTGGTCCGGCGTCTTCAGCTCTGATTTGCAGAAGACCTATGTCAACCGCGACCCGGTTCACAACCACTACTGGTTCCCTCCGGCCAACGTCGTCATGCTCTATCTGAACCTGGCGAAGGCCCCGTTCAACAATCTGGCTGTGCGCCAGGCGATCAGCGCGGCCATTGATCGTGAGGCGCTCTCCACCCAGGCAGAGCTGGGCTACGAGCCGGTGGCAAGCCCGACTGCGTTGGTGCTCCCTGCCAACCAGAGTTACCTCGACCCGCAGTATGCGAACACGAAGTTCGGGGCAGCCGACGCCGCCAAGGCGGCTTCGACCCTGGAGGCTGCTGGCTTCACGAAGGGCAGCGATGGGGTCTACGCCGATGCCAGCGGCCATAAGCTGCAATTCAAAATGAACGTGGTGACTGGCTGGAGCGACTGGGTAACAGCCGTCCAGATCATGGCGCAGAACCTGAACGCGGCTGGCATGAAAGTGACCGTCAATGCAATCTCGTTCAATGATTACATCGCGGCGCTTTCCAACGGCACGTTCGATTCGGCGATCTCCTGGACAAACCCCGGCCCCACGCCGTATTATCTGTACCAATCACTGCTGGCGAGCAGCAACACAGCCCCGGTGGGGCAGGCGGCAAACTCCAACTATGAGCGTTGGAGCGATACCGCCACCGACCAGTTGCTGTCCCAGTACGCTGGTTCGCCCGACGCGCAGGTACAGCAGCAGGCAATTGCTGGTCTGCAAAAGATCATGGTCGAGCAAATGCCTGCCATTCCGCTGATGGAGGGCGCGACCTGGTACGAGTACTCGACGGCTCGCTTTGTTGGCTGGCCCGATGAGCACAACCAGTATGCAAGCCCTGCTCCCTGGCAGTTCCCGGATGCTGCGGTGGTGGCGATGAACATTCATAAAGCCTGACGACC
Organism: Ktedonobacterales bacterium; assembly: GCA_036557285.1. NCBI lineage: Bacteria > Bacillati > Chloroflexota > Ktedonobacteria > Ktedonobacterales > Ktedonobacterales bacterium. Next base: position 39,362 of record DATBHW010000003.1, on the reverse strand, counting down.
CATCTTCGCTCACCGGGCGTTGGTAGCTGGCTGGCCTGTTTCTCGTTCCCTTCCCAGACCGGCCAGCTACCGGCTCCCCTTCCTAAAGGAGCCGCAGATGCAATACCTTCTGCGCCGAATTGGCTTTTACCTTGCGGCCCTCTGGGCTGCCGTGACGCTGAACTTCCTGCTCCCCCGGCTGATGCCCGGCGACCCGGTTCTCTTGCTGATCGCCAGGCTTCAGGGCCGTCTGGACCCGCACGCCATTGATGCGCTCCGCCTTCAGTTCGGGCTGGGCAGCCAGCAAAGCCTCTTCACCCAATACGTGAACTATCTGGATGATCTGGTTCACGGGAACTTTGGCATTTCGATCAATTACTACCCCACGCCCGTTTCAGAGGTGATCGGAACAGGGCTGATCTGGACGCTGGTGCTGGTAGGTACTTCCGCTATTATCAGTTTTTTGTTAGGTACTGCCCTGGGCGCGCTAGCCGCCTGGAGACGCGGCTCCTGGTTCGATACCGTCTTCTCTCCGCTGCTCACTTTTTTTCAGGCAATTCCCTATTTCTGGCTGGCGCTGCTGCTCTTGTATATTCTGGGGCTTGATCTCAAATGGTTCCCGCTCGGCTTCGGCTATTCCATCGAACTAGAACCAGCCTTTAATCTCAATTTCATTCTGGACGCATCCTATCACGCGGTTTTGCCCGCATTTACCATTGTCATCAGTTCGGTGGCTGGCTGGATGTTGGGTATGCGCAACGCGATGCTTACCACACTGGCCGAAGATTATGTGTTGATGGCGCAGGCCAAGGGCCTTCCAGAACGGCGAGTGCTTGTCACCTACGCCGCGCGCAACGCGATTTTGCCCAATATCACCGGCTTTGCTATCTCGCTGGGCTTTGTCATCGGCGGAGCCTTGCTGACAGAAATTATTTTCTCGTATCCTGGCATCGGCTTTATTCTGCTGAGTGCGGTGCAGGCGGAAGACTACCCGCTGATGCAGGCTATTTTCCTGTTGATTGCCCTGATAGTGTTGATTGCCAATTTCCTGGCCGACATCTTTTATGTCGTGCTTGACCCGCGTGTGCGGCAGGAAGGATGAGCGACGATGGCCGTGAAACAGAAGGGTGAGCGACCCTTCATCGCCGCAGACCAGACGCTGGATGTTGGCGCCGCTGGTGAGCCGGGCGCCGTGAAGCCCAGGAATATCTCCGTCCTGGGCAGACTGGTCAGGAATGCGGCGCTGCGCCCCTGGAAGATTCGTCTGGGCCTGGTCATTATCGGGTTCTTTGTCCTGGTAGCGATCTTTGCGCCGCTGATCGCCTGGCAAGACCCACAAGCCTTTAGCCGCGATGCGCTGCTTCCGCCTTCAGCAGCGCACTGGATGGGTACCACGCAGACGGGCCAGGATGTGTTTGCCCAACTGGTGTATGGCACGCGCGTGACGCTGATCGTCGGCTTTACCGTTGGCCTGGTCGCCACGGTCCTCTCGGTTGTGATCGGCCTGATCGCGGGCTACTTTGGCGGCCTGATTGATGAAGTCCTTTCGCTGCTCATGAACGTCTTTCTGGTGATTCCGGCCCTGCCGCTGGCGATTGTGATGGCCGGCTATGTCACGGTGCGCGGCCCAATACCCGTGGCGATTGTGCTGGTGGTGACTGGCTGGGCCTTTGGCGCGCGGGTGCTGCGCGCGCAGACGCTTTCGATGCGCCAGCGCGATTTTGTTGCGGCAGCCCGCGCCAGCGGCGAAAGCACCCTGCGCATCGTCTTTGCCGAGATTCTGCCCAACGAGATCGCCATTGTCTGCGCCAGCCTGATCTTCACCGTGCTGTATGCCATCCTGGCAGAGATTGGGCTGGAGTTTCTGGGCCTGAGCGATGTCACGGTCACGAGTTGGGGCAATATCCTCTACTGGGCGACCAACGGCAATGCGCTGCTTCTGGAGGCCTGGTGGTGGTTTGTGCCAGCAGGGTTGTGCATTGCCCTGCTGGGCGCGGGCCTGGCCTTTGTCAACTTCGGCATTGATGAGATTACCAACCCGCGCTTGCGCGATGCCTCGCGCAGCTAGAGGAGGAGCGGCGATGGGAACCACTACCGTACTGGACATCAAGCACGTCAGCGTTGATTATGCGAGCGCGTCGGGCGCTGTCCATGCTGTGGATGATGTCAGCTTCAGCCTGGGACGTGGGCAGATTTTTGGCCTGGCCGGTGAGAGCGGCAGCGGCAAATCCACTCTGGCCTATGCGATTGCGCGCCTGCTGCGCCCGCCCGCCATCATCACCCAGGGCCAGATGTTGTATTATCCGCGCCCAGGGCTGGACGATAAAAATGAGGACGACAGCATCATGCCGGTGGACCTGCTGGACCTGACACCGGCAGAACTGCGCAACTTCCGCTGGCGCAAGCTCGCCATCGTCTTTCAGAGCGCGATGAACGCCCTCAACCCGGTGCTGGACGTTGGCGCGCAGATCACCGACGTGCTGCGGGCGCACTATCCCGCCATGTCGCGCAAAGCCCAAAAAGACCGCGCCGTCGAACTGCTGCGCCTGGTGGGCATTGCGCCAGACCGCCTGCACAGCTATCCGCACGAACTGAGCGGCGGCATGCGCCAGCGGGCGATTATCGCTATCGCGCTGGCGCTCAACCCGGACATCATCATTATGGACGAGCCGACGACGGCGCTGGATGTGGTGGTGCAGCGCGAGATTCTCGCGGAGATTATGGGGCTGCGCCGCGATTTTGGCTTCTCGGTGATCTTCATTACCCACGACCTCTCGCTCTTGCTGGAGATCGCCGATCAGATAGCGATTATGTACGCGGGCCGCATCGTAGAGACCGCCACACGCGAGCAACTCTATCGCCAGCCGCGCCATCCCTATACCTATGGCCTGCTCCATTCTTTCCCCACGCTGCATGGTCCGCGACGAAGCATGCTCGGCATCCCCGGATCTCCCCCTGATCTGCGGGCTGTGCCTTCCGGCTGCGCGTTTCATCCGCGCTGCTCTTTTGCCTTCGGGGCCTGCCAGTCTGTTGTTCCGACGCTGCTGACACCCTCCTCAGAAGCGCCGGAACAGCAGGTGGCCTGCCACCTCTACGACAGCAGCCTGAATCCGGCAGGGATTCCCCAGGAACTGCGCCCCGCGCCTGTTGAGGAGCAGGTTGATTCGGAACTGGCGCTGCGCAAGAGGGAGGAACGATGAACACCTTCGAGCCTTCGAGAGAAGCTGCTGAGCAGAGAATCGGCCTGAACGGCAATAGAGCGCAGAGCGCCATCCAGGCAGTTCTGGACGAGCCGGTGCTGGAAGCCATCCATTTGCGCAAGGTCTTTCCTTTGCGACAACTGCGCCTTTTTGGCCCGCCGCGCGGCGTCAAGGCGGTGGAAGATGTCTCGCTGGCGCTGCGCCCCGGGCGCTGCACCGCGCTGGTAGGCGAAAGCGGCAGCGGCAAGACCACAGTGGCGCGCCTGCTGGCGCGGCTCTATGGGCAGAGCGCGGGCGCGATTCACTTTCGGGGCCAGCCCATCGGCGGCAAGCGAGCCTGGGGGCTGCGCAACTATCGCCGTCACGTACAGTTGATCTTTCAAGACCCGTTCTCTTCGCTCAATCCGGTGCATACCGTCAGGTATCACCTGCGCCGTCCACTGCGTCTGCATGGACACGCCCATTCAGCAGCGGAGGAGGAACAGCAGATCAAGGCGCTGCTGGAGCGCGTGAACCTGACGCCCGCCGAACAGTTTATGGCGAAGTTCCCACACCAACTCAGCGGCGGCCAGCGCCAGCGCGTCGCCATTGCGCGGGCGCTGGCGGCAAAGCCGGAAGTGCTGCTGGCCGATGAGCCAGTCTCGATGCTGGATGTTTCGATTCGGCTGGATGTGTTGAACCTGCTGCTGCGGCTCAAAGAAGAAGATCGCCTGGCGCTGCTCTATATCACGCACGACATCGCCAGCGCGCGCTACTTTGCTGATGAAACGCTGGTCATGTACGCCGGGCAAATGGTCGAGGGCGGTCCCAGCGAGACCGTCACGCAAACGCCGAAGCACCCCTATACCCAGCTCTTGCTGCTGGCCGCGCCAGACCCTGATCGCATAGCGGCAGGCGCCCAGCAAGAAGATTCTCCGCTGCTGGCGGATCGTGGTGAGCCGCCCAGCCTGATTACCCCGCCGAGCGGCTGCCGCTTCCATCCGCGCTGCCCATTTGCCATGCCTGTCTGCCGCGAGCAGTTCCCCCCGCGCACCGACCTGGGGGCGGGCCACTGGACCCACTGTTTCCTCTACGGGGAAAACGCCGCCGTTTCCAATACAAGCGCAACCTGACCCTTGCTGTTGAAGGAGAACCAATGGGCAACACTGACCAGGCGCACAGCGCCGCCGTGAGCGATATATCGCCGGATGTATCGCTTGCAGACGCCTTCCCCCCCACGTTCCTCTGGGGCGCGGCAACCTCATCCTATCAGATCGAAGGGGCTACCCGCGAGGACGGGCGCGGCCTTTCCATCTGGGACCAATTCGCGGCGACGCCTGGCGCGGTCTATCAGGGCCAGACTGGCGATATTGCCGCCGATCACTATCACCGCATGCAAGATGACGTGAACCTGATGGCCGAGATGGGCCTGGGCGCGTACCGCTTTTCCATCGCCTGGCCGCGTATCCTGCCTAAAGGGTCGGGCAAGGTGAATCAGCGCGGCCTGGATTTCTATGACCGCCTGGTTGATGCCCTGCTGGCAAAAGGCATTACGCCCGCCGCGACGCTCTATCATTGGGATTTACCCCTGACCCTGCACAAACGCGGAGGCTGGCTCAATCGCCAGACGGCCTATGCCTTTGCTGATTACGCGGAAGTTGTGGCAAGGCGGCTGGGTGATCGCGTGGACTGGTGGATTACGCAGAACGAACCCTGGGTGGCGGCGTTTCTAGGCTATGGCGTGGGCGTTCACGCGCCGGGCATGCGCGATATATCCGCTGCCGTCGTGGCCGGGCATCATCTTCTGCTTTCGCATGGGTTGGCGCTGCCCCGCCTGCGCGCCCTGACGCGCCCGACGGCGCAGTTGGGCATCACCCTCAACCTCTATCCGGTCTATCCGGCGAATGATCGCCCGGAGACAGCCCAGGCAGTACAGCGAGCGGACGATTTTCTCAATCGCTGGTTTCTCGAACCGATCTTCTGTGGCCGCTATCCCGACACGCTCTTTGTCGATCTTAAGGTAGCCGCGCCGCCGGTAGAAGACGGCGATCTGGCGCTGATCTCAGCGCCAACAGAGTTTCTGGGCGTGAATTACTATTCGCGCCGGGTGGTACGCGCGCTGTCGCCGGGGAGTGCGCCTGGCCTCTGGAATCCTTCCGCTTTTGAGGATGTTGGCGTGATCCCAGGAGCCACCTATACAGAGATGGGCCAGGGCTGGGAGGTCTACCCCCAGGGGCTGGCCGATCTGCTGGTGCGGCTCAAGAACGACTACGCGCCGCCCGCGCTGCTGGTGACGGAGAACGGCGCGGCCTTTGAGGATCACTGGGATGGCGATGGGCATGTCAGCGATCCCCAGCGGCTAGACTTTGTGCGCGGGCATATTCAGGCGATGGCCGAGGCCGTCGCGCAGGGCGTGCCGCTGCGCGGCTACATGGTCTGGTCGCTGCTGGATAACTTTGAGTGGGGACACGGCTATAGTAAACGCTTTGGCGTGGTCTACGTTGATTATGCGACCCAGCGCCGCATCCTGAAGGAGAGCGGGCGGTGGTACGCGTCCTTTGTCAAGGCGCACCGCCAGGGGCACACCTGATCTTTTGGCAGCCTTCCGCTTCTTCGCTGGCGGCTCCGACTTGTAGCGCCGCCTTCCAGGCGGCCAGTGAAAAGCCGCCTGGAAGGCGGCGCTACAGGTAAAACGCTCCTCTTCATGCTGATGTGATAGTAGGCTGTGACGGCTTGCGCCCCTCACAGCCTATCTTGTGTCCTGGGCGGCGGAGCTTCGTTATTACTCGTTAGAGTATCCATCAACGCGTCGATCTCTATAGGCTGGGAAGACTGTATTCCTGAGAGGCAGGTGGAGTCATGGCCGACATGGTGGGCCAACGCCTGGGGAACTATCGCCTGGTGCGGCTGCTGGGGCGAGGGGGGTTCGCCCAGGTTTATCTTGGCGAGCATCTACGCCTGGAGACACAGGCGGCCATCAAGCTGCTCTCGCTGCACCTGTCGAATGAGGACGTAGAGTCCTTTCTGGCCGAGGCGCGCCTCATCGCGCGCCTGGAACATCCCCATATTATCCGCATTCTGGATTTCGATGTCGAGCAGGAACTCCCGTTTCTCGTCATGGGGTACGCGCCGGGCGGCACACTGCGCCAGCGCCACCCGAAGGGTACACGTCTGCCGCTGGACTCTATCCTCACCTATCTCAAGCAGATTGCCGACGCCCTTCAGTTTGCCCACGATCTCCGAGTGGTCCACCGCGACATCAAGCCGGAGAACCTGCTGCTGGGTCGGCATGACGAACTGCTGCTCAGCGACTTTGGTCTGGCGGCGGTGGCCCGCAGTTCGCGTTCGCAGAGCATGCAGGAATTGAGCGGCACCGTCTCCTATATGGCGCCGGAGCAGCTTCAGGGCAAGCCGCGCCCGGCCAGCGATCAGTACGCCCTGGGCGTGGTCGTCTACGAATGGCTCTGTGGCTCCGCGCCCTTTTACGGCACCGCCGCTGAGATAGCGACGCAGCACCTGCATACGCCGCTGCCCCCACTGCATGAGCAGTTCCCCGCTGTTCCGCCCGCTGTTGAAGCGGTGGTCCTCAGAGCATTGGAGAAAGACCCACACCAGCGTTTTGCGCGGGTGCAGGATATGGCAGAGGCGTTTGAGGAGGCTTGCCAGAGTGTCCTGCCGACGACAGGCGCGCTGCAACCTGGCTCCGCTGCCCGGCGCGTACCCATGAGCGTCACGTCGGGGCAGGCTTCCTTCCACTCTGCTCCCACCCTGAAAGGGAGCGCCTTCCAAACGGCGCTCCCTGGAAAACGCGGCATCTCACGGCGGGCGCTGCTCGTCGGCTCTCTTGCCTTCGTCGGACTCGCTGGCATCGGGGGTGGGCTGGCGCTGTGGGCGCGCGGGCGTCAGCCAGCGTTGGGGACGACGCTGCTGACCTATACCGGGCATCTAAGTTCGGTGGTAACGGTGGTCTGGTCCCCGGATGGCAAACGGATCGCTTCTGGCTCCTCCGATCAAACGGTTCAGGTCTGGGACGGAGCCAGCGGCGGGCATCGCCTGGTCTATCGCGGCCATATGACCAATGTCAACGCGGTGGCGTGGGCGCCAACAGCGGGCGATCAACGGATCGCCTCGGCCAGCGGCAACAGCTTTTTTGGCGGTGAGCATGTTGTGCAGGTCTGGAACGCCGTCACGGCAGAGCGCCTGATCACCTATGAGGGCCATACCCAACCAGTGCTAGGCGTGGCCTGGTCGCCCGATAGCGCGCATATTGCCTCCGGGAGCGCGGACAAGACGGTCCACGTATGGGACGCCAGCAAGGGCAGCCTGATCCTGGCCTACACAGGGCATGCGGCCCTGGTTTCTGCTGTGGGGTGGTCGCCCGATGGGGCGTACATTGCTTCGGCCAGCAACGACACGACCGTCCATATCTGGGACGCGCGCACCAGGGCGCTCCGCTTCCCCTTGAAGCATACCAGTACCGTGAATGCCGTAGCGTGGTCGCCCGATGGCAGGCGCATCGCCTCGGCCAGCGGCAACCTCTTTCTGGGAGGCGAGCATACCGTTCATATCTGGGATGCCGCGACAGGCGGGCTGGTCCTGACCTACAGCGGCCACGCGGCGCCAGTCAGCGCCGTCGCCTGGTCCCCGGATGGGAGGCATATCGCCTCCGCTTCATCCGCTCTGGATAAGACGGTCCGTATCTGGGATGCAGCGAGTGGGGCCACTCGCTACATCTATCGCGGCCATACGCTCGGAGTCACTGCGGTAGGCTGGTCTCCAGATGGGCGGTTGGTTGTTTCCGCCAGCAACGATGGAACGGCGCGGGTCTGGCAAGCTACCTGAAGTGACGCGTCTGTTGCGGTAGTACGCCAGTCACGCCTCTTCAGGCGGTGGGCGCGTTGGCTTGCTGTGGTTGCAGCGGCGTATAGAGTTCGACGAGATAGCCGTCAGGATCGCCCAGGTGGGCCGCGCGGGCCTGCCACGCCGGGCGATCCTGTGGCCCGGCAACTGGCCTGGCGCCGCGCTTGACGAAATCGGCATAGGCAGTGTCAACGTCATCCACGCGGAAGACGAGAACCGCCAGATGACCGGCTGGCCTTGCCGCTGGCACGGCTTCTCCCAGCGCAGTGGCGAAGCCCTCGCGTGTCAAAAACTCTATTCCGGCGCTGTCCGTCTCGAAGTAGGCATAGCCCATCGCCTCGTCACCATACGCCATACGAAACCCCATGACATCGCGCCAGAATCTGATGGAGGCTGCTATATCGCCGACCAGCAGGCGAACGTTCACAAACTTCATGTTATGCTCCTTGTTGTGTGTTTATGTTTCACGTGAAACACGCTGCTGTGCTATGAAACATGCTGCGTGTGTTCCAGGCGGCATCAGTTGCGTGACGCCGCCTGGAACGACGCACTTGCCATGCCTCTTTTGCAGTATAGCAGGGATAGAGGTTACAATTGATCCTGCATTGTCCTCAATGTTCGCAACTGTTGGACGGGTTCAATACCCCCCTGCGGCGGGCCAGGCGATGCGCGGCGGACCCTGGCGGATGCGGGCGCGCACGTCTTCAGGGCTATTAGGGGGCATCCACATGGCTTCGTTCCACCAGGTTGCGCCTGCCTCGGCGAACGGTCGTATCATGGCGATGGCCTGCTCGCGGTCATCGCCGGGCGTTCGGCCTTCCATGACCACATCAAAGGGGGTCGTCTGCTGGCGATGCTCGCTGATATATGCCCGCATGGCTTGGAGGTCTGCGGGGATGACATCGGCAAAGCTGCCGTCGTCGTTCATTCTGGCGGGCAGCAGCCCGTCCCAGCGGAGGACGCGCTGCATGGATTTTGGGCGCGGCCAGGCTCCAACGACCCAGACGGGAATGCGCGGCGATTGGACGGGTGGCGGTAAGAAGGTGAGGTTCTCGACATGATAATGCTTGCCTCTGTAGCTGAAGGGCTGGCCGCTCCAGAGACCGGCCAGAATCTCCAGCCCTTCATCGAGCAGTTCGGCTCTGGTTTTGCGGTCGGTAGCCTCGCCGACTCTGCCGAAGCCAGCGTCGTCGAGCGCGCCCAGGCCCACCGGCAGGACCAGCCGCCCGCGAGAGAGCTGGTCTATGGTGGCGGTTTCGCGGGCCAGCTTCCAGGGCCGCCGCCGCGAGACGGGCGTGAGCATGGTGCCCAGGCGCACGCGCTGAGTCTGCACAGCTATCGCGGCCAGCGCGGCCCAGGGGTCGTAAGCGGGCATCTGGGGGTCAAGTTCGCTGTCAATATAGATACAGTCGGGGATGAAGACGCCATCCCAGCCCGCTGCTTCGGCCTCAACGGCCAGTTCAATGACTATCCGAGCGTCGCCGCCGGGAATGACAAAGCCATACTGCATCTGCGCCTCCTTTGATGGTTAGAGTTTTTCAGGAGCCAACATAAGCGAGTATAGCTGACGATATATGACACCTCGCGTCATATATCATTGGTGTTATACATCGTTGGCATTATACATCATTGGTGTCATACATCGCCATTGCTATATATCGCTGTTGATATATATCGTCAGTGTCATATATCATTGATGTCATAGTATACTGATAAATACTTGCAGCGCCGCCTTCTCAGTCTCTTTCCGACTATTTTTTGAGCCGCACAGGGGAACGGCAGGCGCTGCGCCCTTCCCCACCCTCGCCAGCACGGAGGCCGGCGGTACAGGCAAGAGGCCGCTAGGGACGGCGGCGGTACAGGCAAGAGGCCGCCTGTACCGCCGCCGGGGCGCTTTCTCTCCTGCCGACTATCCTATCAGGCCGCCCGCGACGCTGAGCGCGTCCTCAAAAAGCTCGTCGTGGCTGAAGACTTCTAGTTCGGCGTACATGAGTTCACTGCGCCCAATCGAATCCAGATGGACTGTGCGCGTCTGGCCCCAGGGTGTCCCATCCACTGTGCAGGACGTGGTGGCATGCTCGTGGTCTGCCGAGCGTTGAATAGAAAAGACGCCGGTACGACCCTTGTACATGCTGGTGATCGTTACGGTGATGAGCGCGCCGGCCACAGTCTGCGAGACCATCCAGGCCGGATTTATCTCCGGCTCGCTCTCCTCTACCTGGCGACGGCTCTGAATCAGGGTGGGTTTTTTCTTCCTGGCAGGCGAGGTACGCGGACGAATCTCCACAGCGATGGGGTTCCCGGCGAGTGTGCGCAGCGCCAGGTGATACAGGCCGCCGCTGTGCTTCTGCTGGCCTGGCGCTACAATCCAGCCAAGCTTGCTTGCCAGCCAGCCAACCAGCAGCATTCCCTGGGCTGGATTGGTGACGCCTGCGGTGCGCCCATTCGCCTCGCTGCCAGCATATTCAATGGCGATCTGCGAAATGCCGCTCAGGTAGGGCTGAACCGGCTCCAGATCGAAAAACTGGGCGATGAGTTCGCGCCAGGGCGCGAAACGCTGCCAGTTGAGATCGCTCACTGCCGCGCGATACTGGCGACTCCGCGAGACCCGCGCCAGCGTGAGGAAGTAGTCGCCAACGGTTGTGAACTCCGCTGAATCAACGATCATGCGGTCACTTACTTCGGCCAGGCGCTCGAATATCTTCTGTTCGATTGGCGGGACATCAGCCCACCACGTAAAGACGGGCAGGTTCGCCGCCAGCAAGGGCAAGACGACTCCCGGCAGGTAATTCACTGTCTGGCCCCTGGCTTCAATCATGACCTGTTCGTTGGTATTCTGGCCCTGGCGCGGCGCTTGCTTATAGAGGGAGAGGTCGATCCAGGCTTTCATCTCTTCTTGTGGGAGGTCCGGCTGCGCCAGCAGCAGCACGACGCGCGCGGGATGGCGCTGGAAGAGTTCATCCAGCGCGTTGTTCACTGCCGAAGTAGTGAGCGCGCGCTGGGTGAAGACAACCAAGTTCAGAACGCTGTTCCGCGTGGCGGGATGGCCGCCGTTGGCCGGTGTGGCCGCTGTCGACTCCTTCCAGAGCCTCGCCCATTGGTCTTCAATGGCCTGAATATCTACTGCCAACACGTCCTGCCGCGTGGGTTCAGCGTTCATAATCTTCTCCAGTCTCGGCCTCCGCGCTCTATCAGCACATCGGCCTCTCTAGGCCCCCAGCTTCCGGCTTCGTAAATGGGCAGGTGTGATACTGGATTGGCTGCCCAACCATCCAGCACGCTGGTGATAATCGCCCAGGCTGCCTCTGTTTCGTCGCTGCGGGTGAAGAGGGTGGAATCACCAAGCATGCAATCGAGTAAGAGCCGTTCATAGGCTTCAGGTGGCTCTCCCGCAAAAGCCGAGCCATAGAGGAACTCCATATTGACGCCGCGAATGCGCATCGCTCCGCCGGGCACTTTCGCGCCAAAGCGCAGTGAGATGCCTTCGTCGGGCTGGATGCGCATGGAGAGGACGTTGGGCTGCAACTCTGTGATGTTGGTGTTCTTGAAGAGCATGAACGGTGGGCGCTTGAACTCGATGTCGATCTCCGTGACCCGCTTTGCCAGGCGTTTGCCTGTGCGCAGGTAGAAGGGGACGCCTGCCCAGCGCCAGTTATCAACCTCCAGCTTCATGGCGATATAGGTTTCAGTTGTCGAGTTGGGCGGAACGCCCGGCTCCTCGCTATAGCCTGGGACAAGCTGGTTGTTGAGCCAGCCCTTGCCATACTGGGCGCGCACCGTGTTTTTGCTCACCTGCACCTGTTCGAGTGTGGGAATCGCGTGCAGCACCTTTACCTTTTCATCGCGCACAACATTGGCCTCGAAGCCGACGGGCGGCTCCATTGCGGTGAGCGAGAGCAGTTGGAGCATATGGTTCTGCACAATATCCCGAATGGCTCCGGCGGTTTCGTAATAGCCCGCTCGGCCTTCTACACCGACCTGTTCGGCCACTGTAATCTGTACGTTGTCAATATAGCGGCGGTTCCAGATCGGCTCAAAAATGCCGTTGCTGAAGCGGAAGACCATGATGTTCTGGACGGTTTCTTTGCCCAGGTAGTGGTCAATGCGATAGACCTGGTCTTCGTTGAAGACACGCAGCACTTTGCGGTTGAGTTCTTTGGCGCTCGCCAGATCATGCCCAAACGGTTTTTCGATGACGATGCGCGTCCAGCCGCCTGCTGAGTCGTCGCCATCATGGTTGTCGCTGTTGCCGTGATTCTGGTGGTTGGTGTGGCTGCGCCCGCGATGGTTGGCGACCAGGGCGTGGCCGTGTCCCTCTTTATGCGCCAGTTTGGCCTGCCCCAGTCGCTGAATAATATCGGGATAGTATTCTGGTGAGGTTGCCAGATAGAAGAGGTGATTCCCGTTAATGCCGCGCTCGTGATCAATATGATGGAGCAATTGCCCCAATTCCTCATATCCGGCCAGATCATGAAACTCCGTCTGATGGTAAAACAGCCCTTGCGAAAAGGTCTCCCAAACGGCAGGGTTCACGGGGCGGTTACGCGAGAACTCGTTGATGGCATCTTTGACATACTGGCGCCACTGCTCGTTGCTGATGGGGCGGCGGGCTACCGCCACCACGGAAAACCCAGCCGGCAGCGGGTTCTCCAGCGCCAGGTTATAGAGCGCCGGTAAGAGCTTGCGCTTGGTGAGATCGCCAGTTGCCCCAAAGATGACCACTGCGCAGGGCTGCGGCGTGCGTTCGCCGCGCATTCCGGCGCGCAGTGGATTGGTAAGGACGGCGCTTTCGACCATAACTACTCCCCTCATTGAGTAGGAGTGACTGGCGGCGGTTATAACCGCCGCCAGTCACTCCTACTCGTTTTTGACGGCATGCCCGCCGAATTGATTGCGCAGCGCGGCAATGACTTTCGCGCTGAAGGATTCTTCCTGGCGCGAGCGGAAACGTTCCAGCAGCGAGAGCGTAATGACCGGGGCGGGTACGTCATGTTCCATCGCCTCCAGGACGGTCCAGCGGCCCTCGCCGGAATCGGCCACCCAGCCTTTGATGCTCGCCAGTTTGGGGTCGTGGGCGAAGGCCAGTTCGGCCAGTTCGAGCAGCCAGGATCGGACGACGCTGCCCTGGTTCCAGAGGTGCGAGATTTTCTGGAGGTCCAGGTCGTACTGCGAGGCGTTGAGAACCTCGAAGCCTTCGCCGTAGGCTTGAAGCATGCCGTACTCTATGCCGTTATGGACCATCTTGACCAGATGCCCCGCGCCGTGATCGCCCATATAGCCGTAGCCGTCGGGTGGGGCCAGCGTCTTGAACAGCGGCTCGCAATGCGCGAAGATTGCTTTTTCGCCGCCAATCATCAGGCAATAGCCCACCTTCAGGCCCCAGACGCCGCCGCTGGTGCCTACGTCCATGAAGTGGAAGCCCTTTGCTGTGACTTCCTTGCCCCGGCGAACGGAGTCTTTGTAATACGAGTTGCCGCCATCAATGATGATGTCACCGGGCGCGAGCAGCGGCTCTAACTGGGCAATGTGGTCGTCCACGACCTGCCCGGCAGGCACCATCAGCCAGACGATGCGGGGCGTTTTCAGCTTTTCGACGACCTCTTTCAGCGAGTAGGCCCCGACGACTCTATGGCCCTCCTCGACCAGTTCTCTGGTCTTCTCGGCTGTGCGGTTATAGGCGACGACGCTGTGGCCGCCCTGCGAGAGCCGCCGGACCATGTTGGCGCCCATGCGCCCCAGGCCAATGAATGCAACCTCCATAAACTGTCCTTTCTTTCTCTACCAGAATCAGCCGCCCATGCCAACCAGCAGTTTGCTGCGCTTCTCTTCCAGGGTCTTCAGCAAAGAGTCGAAAGCCTGGGCAAAGAGCTTGCCGCCCTCGTCTTCCAACTGGTCGGTGACAGCCTTATAGCTGATGCCCACCTCTGCGAGCTGCCGGAGGATGCCGCGCGCCTCTTCGATGTCCTGCGTGAGCGTCATCGCCACCTTGCCATGATCCTTGAAGGCTTCTATGGTCTGATTGGGCATGGTATTGATGGTTTCCGGGCCGATCAACTCTTCGACATAGAGGACATCTTTATATTTCGGGTTCTTGGTGCTGGTGCTGGCCCACAGGCAACGCTGCACCATCGCGCCTTTCGCCGCCAGCCGGGCAAATCGCTCGCCCTGGTGGAAGAGTTCCAGATACTTTTGATAGGCCAGCCTGGCGTTGGCGTTGGCTGATTTGCCCAGCAGGTTGGTCAGCTTCTCTTGCTCCGCGCCGCTGGCCGTCTTGATTTTTTCTTCCAGCAGTTTATCAACCAGGGTATCCACGCGGCTGACAAAGAAGCTGGCAACCGAAGCCAGTTTCTCGATTGGCTGTCCGGCGGCCACGCGCTTCTCCAGCGCGTTCAGGTAGGCGTTGGCGACTTTTTCGTAGTAGTCCAGCGAGAAGATCAAGGTGATATTGATGCTGACGCCGTCGGTGAGGCACTGCTCGATGGCGGGCAAGCCTTCGTCGGTCCCCGGAATCTTGACGAAGACGTTGGGGCGGTTGACCTCATCATGCAGGCGGTGCGCTTCGGCAATCGTGCCTCTGGTGTCGTGTACCAGATGGGGCGAGACTTCGATGGAGACGTAGCCGTCACGGCCATGTGTGCGGTCATAGACGGGGCGCAGCTTATCGCAGGCCATCTGAATGTCTTCGACGGCGAGCGCCTCAAAGAGTTCGCCCGCGCTCTTCTTGCCGTCGGCGCGAATCAGTCTGTTCAGCGTTTCGTCGTAGTCGCTGCTGCCGCCAATCGCTTTCTCGAAGATCGAGGGGTTGGAGGTGATGCCGGTAATGGCGTCTTCGGCGATCAGGCGATCAAGTTCGCCAGTGGTGATCAGGCTGCGGCGAATATTGTCGAGCCAGATGCTTTGTCCCGCGTCATGCAGTTGTTGTAAAGAGTTCTTTGTCACGGCGTTTGCTCCTTTCAGAATTACGCCCCATTTCCATACCGCGCTTGATGGACGTTTATGCTATTTTCCCTATCGTAATGGTAAGCCTTCCACCCGCTGCACACAAGCTGAACCGTATTGCGCCGGTTCAGAGGGGGCGCTTAGAATGCCTCACACAACCGACGGTTGGCCCCACCCCTGCCGCCTGGAAGGACGGCGCTACAACCCCACCCCTGCTCGTGCGGAGGTTGTGTGAGGGGGCGCTTATTGCCCCTCGGCCTCGATCTCGCCAACTTTCTTGAGCCGACGCACATGGCGCGGTTCGCCGCTGAACTGCGCGGCAAGAAAGGCGCGAATCAAGTCTGCGGCCAGTTCGGGGCCGACGACGCGCGCGCCCAGGCAGAGGACGTTCATGTTGTCGTGTTCCACGCCCTGGTGGGCGGAATAGTGGTCGTGGCAGACCGAGGCGCGGATGCCTTTCATTTTGCTGGCGGCCACCGCTGCGCCCACGCCGCTGCCGCAGACCAGTACGCCGCGCTCGGCCTGCCCGCTCAAGATGGCTTCGCCAACGGCCCTGGAGAAATCAGGGTAGTCGTCGCCAGGGTCCAGATTGAACGCGCCCACGTCCACCGCTTTGTGTCCCTCTTTACGAAGTTCCTCCAGAATAAACTCTTTGAGGGGATAACCCCCGTGATCCATGCCGACAGCTACGCGCATGATGTGCGCTCCTTCCAGCTATTCAACAGGCAGGGAAGCTTGCTGACGCCTACCGATAGATCGGGCGACCAGCCGAATAGTCGGCGTGATGGCCCATAATGCCATCCTGGCACTCGTTGCAGACGAATCCTGCCTCCTGCCCATCATGCGTACCCGAATGCTCATGCTCGCTGACACACGCGGCAAAAGCGAAGCGATGCCGGAGGGCGGGCCGATCAAAATAGCAATCGAAATAGACCCATTCCCGACAATGGTCGCTCCATGCCTGCCCGCGAAACGTTTCTTTGACGCCGCGCGCCAGGATTTCCTGCTCCAGCGCGCTGAGATGCTCACAAACCATTGCCCCATCCTTACACGTCGCTCAGGCGTGATTGACCTTTTCGGCATTCGCCGGTAGAATATGCCAGGGCTGACACAAGGAGCTAAACTCTTAATGACGATCCGCTTTGAGGATATTGAAACGCAGAGCATGTGCCACGACGTTCTCAACTGTCAGCTCATATTTTTCCATGAGCGTCTTATAGGGCGCTGAAGCCCCATAACGCTCGACGCCAACCACGTCGCCATCCAGGCCGACGTAGCGATACCAACTCATCGGCGCGGCGGCTTCCACGGCCAGGCGCTTTGTGACTGATGGGGGCAAGACGCTCTCTCGGTACTCTTCTGGCTGGCGATTGAAGATTTCCATGCTGGGCACGCTGACGACCCGCGCCTGGATGCCCTGTTCGGCCAGGCGCTTTGCCGCTTCGGTGATCAGCGATACCTCCGAGCCAGAAGCCAGCAGAATGATGTCGGGCTGGTGGTTGGGAGCGTCGGCCAGAATATACGCGCCCCGCTGGAGGCCGCTGGCGGAGGCGTAGACGGCGCGGTCCAGGTGGGGCAGATTCTGGCGGGTCAGCGCCAGCGCCGTCGGGCCGTCTTTGCGGGTCAGCGCCGCGCGCCAGGCTTCGGCGGTTTCGTTGCCGTCGCAGGGACGAATGACGGTGATGTTGGGAATCGCTCGCAGCGCCGAAAGCTGCTCTACCGGCTGATGCGTCGGGCCATCTTCGCCCAGGCCAATGCTATCATGGGTGAAGACATAGATGACGCGCTGCTCCATCAGGGCGGCCAGGCGCATCGGCGGGCGCATATAGTCGGAAAAGATCAGGAAGGTCGCGCCGTAGGGGATTACGCCGCCGTGCAGGGCCATGCCGTTGAGGGTCGCCCCCATCGCATGCTCGCGGATGCCAAAGTGCATATTGCGCCCGCCGGGCTGGACGCCATAATCGGCAACGCCTTTCATCAAGGTATCGGTGGAGGGGGCCAGATCAGCGGCGCCACCGAGCAGCGTCGGCAGCTTTGCCGCGATGGCGTTAATTACTCTGCCGGAGGCGACGCGCGTGGCAATCGGCGGGTCTTCGGGCTTGAAGACGGGTATCTCGGCGTCCCAGCCATCGGGGAGGTTGCCGCTCAGCGCCGTCTTCCAGAGGGACGCGAGATCGGGATGCGCGGCGACATACGCCTCGAAGCGATTCTGCCAGTCGGTCTGGGCCGCTTTGCCGCGCTCCACCGACTGGCGGAACTGCGCCAGGGCTTCATCGGGGACGTAGAAGTCTTTGTCGGGCCAGCCGAGGTTTTGTTTGGTCAGCTTGATTTCGTCCACGCCCAGCGGCGACCCATGCGCCCCGGCGGTGTCGTGCTTGTTGGGGCTGCCCTCGGCGATATGCGTGCGCGCGATAATCAGGCTGGGGCGCAGCGTTTCGGCGCGCGCTCTCTTCAGCGCCTCGCTGATCTGGGGGATGTTATTGCCATCAACGCGCTGGACATGCCAGCCATACGCCGCGAAGCGGTGGCCGACCTCTTCGCTGAAGGCCAGATCGGTATCGCCCTCGATGGTGATATGGTTGTCATCATAGAAGAAGATCAGCTTGCCCAGGCCCAGATGCCCGGCCAGCGAGGCGGCTTCGTGCGAGACGCCCTCCATCAAATCGCCATCGCTGCATATGCCATAGGTATAATGATCCACGATGGTATGCTCAGGCGTGTTAAACACCTCGCCAAGATAGCGTTCGGCAATTGCCATGCCCACCGCGTTGCCGAAGCCCTGGCCCAGCGGGCCGGTGGTCGTTTCCACGCCGGGCGTCAGGCCATGTTCGGGGTGGCCCGGCGTCTGGCTGCCCCACTGGCGAAACTGCTCTAACTGCTCTAGCGGCAGATTGTAGCCGGTGAGATAGAGCAGGCTGTAGATCAGCATGGAGGCATGGCCGCAGGAAAGCACAAAGCGGTCACGATCAGGCCAGGATGGGTCGAGGGGGTTGTGCTTGAGAAAGCGGGTCCACAGGGTATAGGCAACGGGCGCCAGGCCCATTGGCGTGCCGGGGTGGCCGCTGTTGGCCTTTTGCACGCTGTCCATCGAAAGCGTGCGGATGGTGTTGATGCACAATGTCTCCAGCGGAGTCTGCGCTGGCTCGGATGGTGTGTCGGTTTGGGGTGCTGTCAAATCGTCTCGCCTCCTCAGTAGTCAGGTATTCTTCTTCCCTGTCTATCATAGACCAGAAGAGCCTGGAGGGCAAGAAGGCTCACCAGATAGTCTAGCCGCCTGGAAGGCGGCGCTACCAGTACAACGCTTCTCTTCAAGGGTACCGGTTGAGGGTTGGCAGCGCATCGGCAAGATTACCCAAATGCTCCCCTTGTAACAAAGCAGGCCGAAGGGGGACAATACGGGAAGAAATGCGCTCAAACACATTACAGGGTAAAGAAACAGTTGGCTGAAGGAGAATGGTTGCAATGTCGCACACGAATATCACGCTCTATGGCACGCTCTGGTGCAGCGATTGCAAGCGCGCCAAGAAGTTTTTTGGCGAGCAGCGCGTCCACTATCGCTTTGTTGATGTGGACAGCGACACAGAGGGACTGGCCTTTGTGGAGCAGGTGAACCAAGGCAAAGATATTATCCCGGTGATCCTCTTCGAGGATGGTTCAACGCTGGTTGAACCGTCCAATGCGCAACTGGCGGAAAAGCTGGGGCTGCAAACTACCGCCAAAAACCGCTTTTATGATCTGATTATCGTGGGCAGCGGCCCGGCGGGCCTGACGGCTGCGCTCTATGCCGCGCGCGAGGGCATCGAGACGCTGGTGATTGAGCGCGGCGGCGTGGGCGGCCAGGCAGGTGTCACCGAGCGGCTGGATAATTTCCCCGGCTTCCCGGAGGGTATCTCCGGCGCGGAGTTTGCCGACAGGCTGCGCCAGCAGGCGGAGCGGTTTGGCGTCGAAATCCTCTCAGCGCAAGAGGTGACAGAGGTTGGGGTTGATGGCAGCTATCGGCTGGCGCGCACCGCCGACGGTACAGAGTATCGCGCCTGGGCGATCTTGCTGGCGTTGGGTTCCACCTATCGCCGGTTGGGCATCCCCGGCGAAGAGGACTTCATCGGCGCGGGCGTGCATTTCTGCGCCACCTGCGATGGCCCGTTTTATCGCGGCAAAGAGGTGCTGGTGGTTGGCGGTGGCAATTCCGCCGGGGAAGAGAGCCTGTTCCTGACGAAGTTTGCCAGCCATGTCACCATCGCCACGCGGGGCGATGGCCTTTCGGCCAGCAAGGTGGTGGTGGAGAAGGTGCAGGAGAACCCTCAGATTGATGTGCTTACCAACGTTCTTCCGGCAGAGTTCAAGGGCGATACCCGCCTGAAAGCTGTTGTTCTGCGCAATACGCAGACCGGCGAAACCCGCGAAATCACGCCACAAGGCGTCTTCGTGTTCATCGGCCTGAAGCCGAATACGCAGATCGTCAAAAATCTGGTAATGCTGGATGAACGCGGCTTCATCCTTACCGATGGCATGCTCCAGACTAATGTTCCGGGCATCTTTGCCGCTGGTGATTGCCGCGCCGACAGCACAAAGCAGGCGGCATCCGCCGCTGGGGAAGGCGCAGCCGTCGCGCTGGCGCTGCGCCGCTATATCGAGCCGCTTGCCAGTGGTATGCCTAAACACGGCCTGCTCATGGAGGAACTGGCAATGGCCTGAGATGAGGTTCTACCAAGAAAGCGAGGGCCACCTGTAGCGCCGCCTCCCTTCGGGAAGGGCCGCTTGACCGCCCCTTTGGGGAGCGGCCCTTGCGGGAACTGGTCCTGCGGCCTGGGCTGCTTGCCTCGGCTGTTGCCCCGTCCTCTCGCTCCCGTTGGTCGCTCGCGCAGCCCAGTTCCCGCATTCTCCCTCGCTGCGCTCGGTCGCGGGCCGCTGCTGGGCGCGGCCATTCTCGCTCCTGTTGGTCGCTCGCGCGTCCCTTCCAGGCGGCCAACGCTGCGCCAGGGCGAGCGTTGGCCCTCCAGGCCACGGCGCCAGCAGGCCAGCGTTGAGCCGCCAAGATGGCGGCGCTACAAGTGGCAACCCCCGATAGGTGGTGAAACCCTGAGATGACTGGTGTTTGACGATGCCGGGCGCGGCGCGCTATACTTCCTGCGGCGAGGCGGGTCATCGAACGCTCTCCTGATGAGAGCAGGCGCTTGATTCGCTTGAAAGATGGGAAGCGATGAACGAGCCAGCGCGCCAGCCCGACGATATGCCCGATAAAACCGCCATTCAGCGCACCAGACCGGGGGCTGATCCGTCAGGTTCTTCGGCGGCGCTGGATGATCTGCGTCTGGTCGAGGCGCTGCGCAACGGCGACGAGGCTGCGTTCATGACGCTCATCAATCAGTATCATATGCCTTTGCTGCGTCTGGCGATGCTTTACGTGCCGGAGCGCAGCCTGGCCGAAGAGGTGCTTCAGGACACCTGGATCGGCGTTCTTCAGGGCATTCATCGCTTTGAGGGGCGATCTTCGCTGAAGACCTGGATTTTCCGCATCTTGATGAACCGCGCCAGAACGCTCGCGCAGCGCGAGGGGCGCAGCGTGCCTTTTTCGTCGCTGGCAGGCGTTGATAATGGGCCGCTTGATGGGGGGATAGAAGCTGATCGCTTTCTGCCAGCCGATCATCCTCAAAGCCCCGGTAGTTGGGCTTCCTTTCCGCCAGGCTGGGAAGACGTTCCCGAAGACCATCTGCTTTCGCAGGAGACGCGCGGACGCATTGATCAGGCTGTTCAGGCGCTGCCAGCCAGCCAGCGCGAAGTGATTACCTTGCACGATATTGAGGGATGCTCTTCTGAAGAGGTGTGCAGCTTGCTGGGAATCTCGGCGGTGAATCAGCGGGTGCTGCTCCATCGCGCCCGCTCTCAGGTGCGGCGGGCATTAGAGCAGTATTTCAAGGAAGAGTAGGGCCAGCCATGACGATCTCTGACGAACTTAGCTGCAAAGAAGTCGTAGGACTTGTTACCGAATATCTTGAAGCGGCGCTCCTGCCGAAGATGCAGACGCAGTTCGAGGAGCATGTCGCCGACTGCCCCGGCTGTCAGACGTATCTGCGCCAGATTCAGCAAACCATTGACATGCTCCGCAAGCTGGCTGAAGAACCGATGTTTCCTCAAACAAAGCAGCAGCTTCTGAGCCTCTTCCAGACCTGGAAGAACGCTCCCCCTTCAGGCGCGTAAAGTGCGCGGGCCGTCGCTGCCAGGCGTCAGGTCTGTTTCGGCCCGCGATAATCTTTTTGCCCGCGTGATCTGGTCTGATGATGGTACAGCGCCTCTTTAGACATGGCGGGGGACAGCGGGGCATTCGCCATCTGCTCTCCCGTGCTTTCTAACTCGGCGATGGAGGCTTGCAGTTCTTGATCCTCGCCAGCGTATCCGGCGATGGAAGTCGCAACCTTATTCAGTTCTGCGCGTGCGCCCGCAAGATCGCCCTCCTGGCTGCGTTTGATCGCCTCGCGGTGAGCGCGATCCGACTCGTGCAGCCCCACCCAGTGCATGACCGACGGGTCGCGCGCCTCAGCTTCGCAGGCGGCCTGATCGGCATAACTGAAGCGAATGTCCTGCCAGTCGGTGCTGCGCTCGCCGCCATCGGCCACCCAAAGCACCCGCGCCCGCACCACATGGCTATCCTGCCCCTGCTGCGCTGGAAAGCCGAAGCGCACGATGACATGGCGTTCTTCACCGCTCAGCAGATCGCCAATCGCAATCGTCCAGCGCGAAGTCGGCGCAGACGAGGCGTTGGACCAGTATGTGCTGACCAGATCGACCTGTATGGCTGATTCGACCTCGATCTCCAGCCGCACCTGCCGCGCTGAGACCGCCAGCAGATCGCCAAGCTCGCCGATAAAGGTATTGGCAATTTCGTCGGCTGTGCGCAGGTGATGGAACTGGCCGCCGCCCGCCACTGCCATTGGCCCCAGCAGCAATTCGTTATAGTCGTTCCCGATGCCAAAGGTGCTGGTGCCGATGCCAGCATGCTCGCGGATTCCGGCAGCCTCGCTGGCGATTTGCTCCGGGTCGGTGACGCCCACATTTGCCAGCCCATCGGTCAGCAGGAAACAGCGTGAAAGCCCGGCCTCTGCGGCAGGTACGCTTTCGCTGGCAATCGCCTTGCAGCCGGTCAGCCAGCCTTCGTGCAGGGCGGTGTTGGCCCGCGCCTCAATCAGCGCCAGCGCGGCGTTCACGCTGGCTTTGACGGCTGGCGTCACCGCCGACTTCGCCTGAATGACATCAATCTGGTCATCAAAGACCACCACCGCCACCTGATCGCGCTCTTCCAGCCGATCCAATACTCCCAGCGCGGCCTGCTTAGCGATATGTATCTTCTCGCCCTGCATCGAGCCGCTGCGATCCAGCACCAGGGCCAGGGTTAAGGGCGTTCGCTCTGCCTCGGTCCTGACGGCCTCCTGCTCCACCCGCAGATGAAAGTCTATGTGGCGAAAACTGCCGTCCTGGCGAATGAGACGCCGCTCCGGGCGCATCCTCAGTGTGATATGTGCTTTGCTTCCATTCCCAGAACCACTTGCGGCGCTCATGCGCTCCTCCTTTTGTTACTGCTCATCTTTACCACCTATCATCGTTTTTTCTGGTCCGGCGGCCCGGCTGTCCACAGCAGGCGTTCGATCAACCGGCGCTGCTTATCGGCAACATCCACCTTCACATACAATTCCACCCCTGGCGCAAGCTCCCAGCGTTGCCAGACATCGGCGGGCTGATGGGGCAGCGCGTTGACGGGCCGAGGATAGAGCTTTAGAGAGGCCGAAGCCTGGGCCACTGGCGCGGGGCCGGGCGGCGGCTGGCGAGCCTCGCGCGCCTGTTGCAGCAGCATCCCTAAATACTCTTTCGGCGCCTGCGTCTGCGCCGCCTGCTCTCGTTGCATCGCTCGCTTCTCCTCTTCAGCCAGCAGCGCCTGTTCGTCCTCTGACGAGAGGCGCGAAAGCATCTCGCGCATCTCAGCCAGCGGCATTCGCTGCTCCGAAAGCCGTCGAATCAGGCGCAGGCGCAGCAAATGGTCGCTGCTGTAGCTCGCTGCCTTCCCGCGCGCCCCTGGCCCCGGCAATAAGCCTTCGGCAATATAAAAGCGGATGGTGCGCACCGATATGTCGGCGCGCTCGGCCAGCTCTTCAATCGTCAGTGTCTGCTCTTCGTCTTGCATGGGTCTATTATACACAGTAACACTGTCACTGTCAATAGTCGCTGGCGTGTCGTTTCCGGCAAAAATTGGGGGCTGCTCTTTGCAGCGTCGCCATCCTGGCTGCCGATTGAAGATGAGTTTGGCTCAAAGGGTTAACAGGTGACGGTGACGGTGACGGTATTCGCCGGGCCGGTGAATTGGAGGTTCACGGTGGTCCCCACCAGTGAACAGACTCCCGTTTCACCATTGAGAAAGAGCGAGACAGTTGTTGTTCCTCTTTTGGGGAGGGTGCCACTTGTAGAACTCAGGTAGTTCGTTGCGTTCATACCATGCGAATTCGAGGCTTTGGCCCTCCATGCCAGAGAAGATGTACTTGACGAATTGCACAAGGTAAACGTGCAGGTATAACTAGCCCTGCCGGATAGGGCGCAATTCTTGAAATACAAGGTCTTGGGGGTGACTGCAAGGATCGCCGGAGATGGCTTAGCCGTTGGAGACGGCCTGGCAGTGGGCGACGGTGTGGCGGTGGGCGATGGCATGACTGTGGGTGACAGTATGGCGGTGGGCGACAGCACAGTCATTGTCACTTGAGTGCCAGGGGATGCGACCGCAAGGGAGTGAGCATGAGCGAAGAAGGTCTGTTCCAGACCAAAGAAGCCTGCGATAAGCGCCAGAATGAGGAGCGCCATCAGGCACGCGACGAGATAGCGTTTTCCTAGCGATAGAGACTGGAACCTGCGCGTGAAGTACCCCCGCGCTTTAGCGCGGGGCTTCTACGACCCCGTAGAGTCGTGGGCCTCTTCCAGGCCCGGTAACGTGGCTGCATTCACACCTGGCGGGCGTGACTCCGGCTCAAGTGTATCGAATGGCACCCGCGCAAATACGCTAGTGCTTTTACCCGTCGGAACGATTTACGACGGAACCAGCCGAAACACTATTCTCTTGTCAAGGTGCAACACGTTGCCTAGAGTATCGCACGTTTGTTTAAGCGTGTCAAGGCCGCTTATATCCCCAGGTCTGAAGACCGGGGTTTTACGCGGCCCTTGATAACATTGCCTCATTTCATAGAATCATTAAGAATGTGCTAATTCTACTAGAAAGGTTGAGATGAAGCAAGGTTGTTGAAAGCGGCTAACGTCTGGTCGCCAGGATTGGGGCGCTGCAAGTGAAGCGGATGGTGTCTCAGGACGTGCGCAGAAAGGAGGTAATCAGGTTTGCCAGCTCGGTTGGTTTGTGGAAGGGAACCTCGTGGTGAGTCTGTTCCATCACCTGCACGCGGCAGCAGCGCAGGCCAGACATCGCTTCGGGCAGGAAGCGCGCGTTCATTTCCAACTTCTGGTTACGTACCTCTTTGGTGAAGCTGTTGGGGAGTTCGGTCACGACGACGAGTGTGGGGCAGATGATATGTGGATAGAGCGAGGTTGGGCGATAGCGCCACATGCTCTGCAAGGTTTGTTCCCAGGCGGCGGGAGTCATACACTCGCGCACGCTGCCATCCAGTTCTGTCTGGACGGTGGTGGTCAAGGCTCGGGCCACCTCTGGACTCCAGAACAGTTCTGCGCCTTCGTGCTGGGCGTCAAGATAGGCCGAGAGCGAGGGGTACTGCCAGTTGATGCCTTCCATGCCCTGGGCAAACTGCTCCCAGGTTTCGTCTTCAGCCGACCAGATGCCACCATCAACCAGGACTAATTTACTCAAGAGGTTGGGATAGATGGCCGCCAGCGCCAGCGCGGCATAGCCGCCGTAGGAGTGGCCGACGACGGCGACCTGCCCTGGCGAGACTGTCTGGATAAAGCCAGCGAGGTCTTCGGCGATGGTGCGCAGGTCGTAGCCAGATGGCGGCTGATCGCTGCGCCCGCGCCCGCGCAGATCGGGGGCGATGGCTTCGAGGCCAGCCTCGGCCAGATGCTGGGCCACCAGATCCCAGCAGTGACCGGAGGCCAGACCGCTGTGGATGAGGATGATGGGAGGTCGCCCGATGGGGCCGCTCTCACCGGACCATTTCACATAGTGCAGTCGCAAGCCGTTGACGGTGGTAAAGAGGTCAACGCCGTTTTCGAGCATATTCATGTCTGTGTTCCTCGCCAAAAGCAGCTTGAGCGGTTCAACGGTCAACTCATCCAGATGTACCCTCACGTCATTTATCAGCCCGCAGGGTATCATGGCTGAAAGAGGGCAATCTGTCAAGGGATAAGAAGCTCATCTCTTGATTTTTCCCTGGTAATCCAGCTATACTTTTTGGTGACGGTATATAGCAATATGCTATAAAGAGCGGATTCAGGATTTGAGAAGGAGTCGTATGGCTGATTTTGCTATTCGCACAGAACACCTCTCGCGCCACTTTGGGGCGGTGCGGGCCGTAGATGATCTCTCGTTAGAGACGCCAGCGGGCATTGTCTTTGGGTTTTTGGGGCAAAATGGCGCGGGCAAGACGACGACGATCCACCTGCTGCTGGGCCTGCTGGAGCCGACCAGGGGCCAGGCGACGGTGCTGGGATTCGATACGCACACGCAGGCCGATCAGATTCGCGCTCGAACCGGCGCGCTGCTGGAGTTCAATGGCCTGTACGAGCGCATGAGCGCGGAGGATAACCTGGACCTGTACGGGCGCATCTACCATATGTCTGCCGCTGAGCGGCGGGCGCGCGCCAAAGAATTGCTGATTCATCTGGACCTGTGGGACCGGCGCAAAGATCAGGTGGGCAAGTGGAGCCGGGGGATGAAGCAGAAGCTGGCGGTGGCGCGAGCGCTGTTTCATCGGCCTGCGTTGATCTTTCTGGATGAGCCAACCTCTGGTTTCGACCCGATGGCGGCGGCGGCCCTGCGCGATGATCTGGCGGGGCTGGTGGCGCGCGAGGGGGTGACGGTGTTTCTGAACACGCATAACCTGGCGGAAGCCGAGAAGCTGTGTGCGCGGGTGGGGGTGATTCGCCAGGGGAAGCTGCTGGCTGTGGGTACGCCGGATGAACTCCGGCTGCGCCAGGGTGGCCCGCAGGCTGAGATCGTGGGGCGCGGCTTCAGCGATCACCTGCTGGAACTGCTCCGCGAGCGCGCAGAGGTTGCTGGCGCTGAACTGCGCAACGGGCATTTGACGTTGGAACTGCGCGGCGACAGCGAAGTTGGGCCGCTGGTGAGTTTGATTGTCAGGGAAGGCGGCGAGGTGGAGGAAGTGCGCAAGGGCGCGGCCAGCCTGGAAGATGCCTTCCTGGCTTTGATGGAGGAGCAACGCTGATGAGCGATTTTTTCACGATCATCTGGAAGGAATGCAAAGATTCTCTCTTTCAGGGCGGCTGGAAAGCCTGGATTCGCCCGGCCTTGTTGATCGGCGTTATGGGCGTGGTCTGGCCGTTGCTGGGCAAAGCCGCCTGGATGGTGCTGAGTCCGGTTCAGATGGTGGTCATCCTCTTTTTCGCCTTCTTCGTGATTATCTCCATTATTGCCGATTCCATTGCGGGCGAACGCGAACGGCATACGCTGGAAACTCTGCTGGCAAGCCGCATGCCTGATCACGCGATTCTGTTGGGGAAAGTGGCGATTGTCGTCCTCTATGGCTGGGGCGTGATGGTCGTGGGCCTCTTCCTGGGCGCGGTGGTCTCCAATCTGGCGTATGGGCAGGGGCAGGTGCTCTTCTATCCCATCGATCTGCTGCTCTTTACGCTGGCGCTGGGCTTGCTGATCAGCGCGCTGGGGGCCAGCCTGGGCGTGCTGATCTCGCTGCGCATCTCAACGGTGCGGCAGGCGCAGCAGATACTGAGCGTTGGCACGATCCTGTTGGCTATCGCGGTGGCTGCGCTCGTTCAGTTGCTGCCCGCCAGTTTTTTCGTGACGTTCACCGCTGACGAGATTTTGCTGATGGCGGCTGGTGTGGTGGCCCTGCTGGACATTGTGCTGCTGGCCTATACGCTGGCGCGCTTCCAGCGGGCCAGGCTGATCTTGAGCTAGGGCGCCAGCGATGTTGTTGCTTGATCTGCTTTTTCCGCCGCGCTGCGTGGGCTGCGCGCGCGGCGGCCACTGGTTCTGCCCTGTCTGCGTGGCGGCAATTGCGCCTGCTCCGGCGTGGAAAGAGGGGCTGGAGCCGCTGGCGGGCCTGTGGGTGGCGGGCCTCTATGAAGACCCGCTGAGAACAGCGATTCACGCGCTGAAGTACGAGGGCAAGCGCCAGGTGGCGGGGCCGCTGGGGCGGCTGCTGGTGGCGACCTATCGCAGCCAGAACGCGGGGGACACCCGGATGCGCTTCGACGCGCTGCTGCCTGTGCCGCTTCACCCGAAACGCCAGGCGGAGCGCGGGTATAATCAGTCGGCGCTGCTGGCGCGGAGGCTGGCGCGCGGGGTGGGTGTGCCGATAGTGGAAGACGCTTTGCGGCGCTCGCGCAATACGCCGCAGCAGGCGGGGCTGGAGGGGACAAAACGCCGGGCGAATGTCGCCGGGGCGTTTGCCTGCGAGCCAGGCCATCCCGCGCTGGTGGGGCGCAGGCTGCTGCTGGTGGATGATGTTTGCGCGACTGGCGCGACGCTGGCCGCCTGCGCCTGGGCGCTGCGCGCGGCGGGGGCCAGGGAGGTGTGGGGGCTGACGCTGGCGCGGCCCGCGCTCTATCCTGATGCTTAGATGAAAGCCGCAGCGGCGCCTGTCAGCGCGAACGTTCACTCAGGCCAGCGCTGCGCCGCCAGGGACGGCGGCGGTACACGCAAAAGCGCATCATCTGCGCTTTTCACCCGAACAGGAGTCTGGGCGTTTGATGTAACGGTCAGCCCGCCGGGGAGCGCGGCAAGCTGGCGCGCCAGGCGCTGCTCGTAGGCGTTGGCGAGCGGGTTGTGTGGTTTGCGCTGATGCGCCAGGTCATTGACCGAGAGAACCATGCCGAAGCGCACCAGATACTCTTCGATCTGATCACTGGCGGGGGCCGGTGTCCCTGGTTGGCTGCGGGTGGTTGCCTCGATCAGGCACCCGGCGGCGGGGTTTGGCCCGGAGACGAAGCGTGTCCTGGCATACCCACGCGCGTATTGCCCGAAATTGTCCTCTGCGACCAGGCAGCCGGGGTCGTCGGCGATCTGCACATCACGCAAGAGGACAGGCGAACCCTGGTCGGGGCCAAAGAGCGGCTGGACGCGCCAGGACGAGCCATCCCAACCGATGCGCAGGAGGACCGGCTGACTGACCACAGGGGCCGCGCCTGAGTCAATCGGCTGGTCGCGGGCGATGATCTGGCCGTCCAGAGTGGCGTAGTCCCAGGAGGAGCGAATCACCGCGAAGGCCAGCCAATCCAGGGCAGCGGGCGCGCGCGCTGCGGTCTGCCGCGCCTGCCAGGGTACAGGGCAGAGGATGGTACAGTCCTGTCCCTCGATGGAGCAGGGAATACGGCTCAGGGGCTTCATCAGATTCACTGTGCAAGCCTGCTGCGCGTCGTCTGTCGCTAGCTGCATGTCGAGCGTTGCCCATATCGGCTGTTTGGCGGTTGTCTCTCCCTGTTCAGTGACGTAGGTTTCGCCCGGCTGCACAATGTCGCTGAAGCCTGAGAGCGCCATCTGAATGGCCTGAGTGAGCGCCTGACGCTGAGTGGCCGGGAGCGTGTCCAGCGATTCGTGGAGGCTCACGACTGAGGTAGGCTGGCCCGATGCGCCCTGGCTGGCCGCGCGAATAAGTGTGCTGGGGCAGGAAGATTCAGTTGTGGATGGAACGGTGATGCTGCACTGCTGAGGCTGGAATGGCTCGGCGGTCCAGGCCAGGACGTGCTGCCCTCGTGCTAGACGAAGCGGGGCATCAACGCCAATGCGCGGCGGCGCAAGGGGATGCCCATCCAGGGTGATGGTGGTCCAGGGGACATCGGTTTCGAGGTAGAGGAGATCAGCGCCCGGCGCCAGGGTAGGCGTGGGTGTGGGGATGAAGCGTTTCACTGTGTCCACGATTTGATTGCGCACGTCCGGCAGCCCTCCCAGGATCACGACGAACAGGAGAAGGAAGGCGCAGGCCACCAGCGCGATGCGCCGGGCGCGCGCTCTGACTGAGAGGCGCGCCTGGGGCGCGAGCCGAGTCGTGGGATGATGTTCGTCTGGCTTATCGGCTTCGCCCGCTGGTATGGCGCTGATCTCGACCTCAAAGCTGTCTGACGCTGGCTCCTGTTTCTGGTCGTTCATCTGTTTCTGGCTCGGCTGCGGGTTGTCTTGCTGCTGCTGTGGCTACTGGTTCTGACGTATCGGCTCTGGCAAGTGTTACGCCACGCAGGCTGACCATCGCGTAGAGTCCGCCGAGCATGATGAGGATACCTGTGCCCATGAAGATAGTGTCAAATGGGCCAAAGGCTAGGCCCGCCACTGTCGCGTGAAAATCATGCAGGAGGGTGCTTGCCAGTGCGCCAGCAAGCGTGATCGAGAGTATGGACGCCAGGGCTTGAACCGGGTTGAGGACTGCTGTCGCGCGCCCAAGGAACTCACGCGGCGTGGCGTGCAACATCAACGGCCCGACGACGACATTAACCGGGGCGATTGACAGCCCGGCGAGCGCAGCGAAGACCAGCCCAGGTGGAAGGCTCGTCATGCGGGCAAAAGCTATGACGCTGATCCCGGCGGCAAGCAGGCAAGACCAGAAGGTTCTTACCTCGCCAATCTTTGAGGCGAAGATGCTCGCGGCGATAGCTCCGGCGATTGCGCCGATCCCAACGGAGAAATCCAGCCAGCCATAGAGGCTGGCGGGCGCGTGCAGGTTCTGGATGACAAAGAAGACGCCCAGCGCATTGATAGCGCCGATGCCCAGTGTAACCAGGATGACGGTGATGAGGAGTGTCACCAGCACGCGATTGCCGACAAAGAAGCGAATCCCCGCGCCGAAGTCCTGGAAGAAGCTCCCATGCTGACCATCTGCGGCGCTGCTGGAAGCCTGCGGGACGCGCATGGCAAGAATTGTCAGGAACGAGGCGGCGAAAGAAAGCGCGTTGACGATGAGCGCCCACTGTACCCCAACGGCAAAGAGCAGCGGCGCGGCGATGGGCGGGCCAATGACTGTGGCAAGGCTCTGGGTTGTCTGGCCCAGGCCGCTGGCGCGCGCGCGATAGGGTTCTTCCACGATGTCGCCGAGCAAGGTGAAGCGCGCGGGGTTGAAGAACTGGGCGCAGGCGCTTGCCAGGAAGACGATGGCGTAGATGGCGCTAAGCTGCCAGAAGGCGGGGGGCTTTCCGATAGCCACCAGCAGAAGCAGCCCAATAAGGATAGCTCGCGCGGCATCCATTGTCAGCATGGTGCGGCGCTTGTCCCAGCGATCCACAAAGACGCCCGCGATGGGGCCAATGAGAAAGATGGGAAGAGCAGTTGTCAGCAAGACGCCGCTGACAGCCAGCGGCCCCCAGG
This sequence comes from Ktedonobacterales bacterium, assembly GCA_036557285.1. NCBI lineage: Bacteria > Bacillati > Chloroflexota > Ktedonobacteria > Ktedonobacterales > Ktedonobacterales bacterium. Next base: position 8,915 of record DATBHW010000003.1, on the reverse strand, counting down.
ATTGACCGCTGGCAATGATCGTGGCGATCCAGAGAACCAGGGTGGTATCGAAGACGAAATCGCCGACGTTGGAGATGGATTGCCCGCCCCAGAGGAGGGCAAAGTTGCGATTGATGAAGAAGCCCGGTTTTTTAGTTGCCGACGCGGGGGATGCTGACGTGTCCATACTGGTCCTCCGTTATGTAGACGATGTTTTCGGGAACAACTGGCGCTATCTTGCTTACGCTTTTGATGCCAGCCCGGTTGTAAAAGCTGCCAGAGGTGTTTTCCTTGCTACACGCGGTTGGCAACCAACTCTGAGACGCCTGGCGCGGGCGTGTCTTCGACAACAGGCGGCGGGTCGGTGAAGCCCAGACGCAGCAGGGCATAGATCGAGCCGACCACCCCCAGCAGCGCGCCGCCAGTGAAGATGGTGTCAATGGGGCCAAAGGTCAGGCCGAGCGCCTGGGTATGGAGGCCCAGCAAAATGTTGCTTGCCAGGAACCCGGCAAAGAGGGTTCCCAGTACCTGCATCAGCGCGCCAGTTGGGTTGATGATCGCCATGACCCTGCCGATGTAGGCGCGCGGCGTGACGCGCAGAAGCAGCGGCCAGGCTGGCACATTGACCCCTGCATTAAAGAAACCGCCAATGAAGATGACGATCAGCGCGGGAACAAGACTGGACATCCGCGAATAGACCAGGATAGCGACACTCAGCATGATGAGCGAGCAGGTGAGCGTGCGTACCAGGCCAAGCCGCTGTGTGAACATGCTGGCGAGAACAGCGCCCAGGATAGCCCCTACTCCCTGGACAGTCGCCAGGAATCCGAACAGGCTGATCGGCGCGTGCAGGTTGTCGCGTACAAAGAAGATGTCAAGCGCATTCAATGCGCTGAAGCCCAATAAGACGATGCTCACGACGACGAGGATGGTCAGAATCACCGGATTCCGCACAGAGAACTTCAGCCCGGCAGTAAACTCGCGCAGAAAGTTGGGGTGTTCTCCAGCAGCGCGGCTGGTAGCCGCCCTGGGGGCGCGCACTGCCAGGATCATGATGAAGGAGAAAGCGAAGGAGAGCGCGTTAACGAGCAGGGCTATCTGTGGGCCAACGGCCAGCAGCAGAATGGGGGCCAGCGGCGGCGCAATGATTGACGCCAGGCTGTATGTGGTCTGATCCATCCCGCTGGCCTGCGCGCGATGGGGATCGGCCACGATGTCGCCAATGAGCGCCATGCGCGCCGGGTTAAAGAGTTGGGAGCAGAGGCTGGCGAGGAAGACGACGCTGTAGATGGCGGCAAGCTGTCCGGCCAGTGGGAGACGTCCGCCTGGCAGAAACGGCAAGGGGAGGATGTTGGTCGCCAGCAGGAGCAGGGCGATCAGGATGGCCCGTATGGCATCCATCCAGAGCATGGTGCGGCGCTTGTCCCAGCGGTCCACAAAGACGCCCGCGATGGGGCCAAAGGCAAAGGTGGGAATAAGCACTGCCAGCAAGACGCCGCTGACGGCCAGCGGCGCCCAGGGCTGATGCGCGGCCAGGAAGGCGCTGATCCAGACGACCAGCGAGGTCTCGAAGATGAGATCGCCAAAGATGGAGATGGCGCTGCCGGTCCAGAGCAGGGCGAAGTTGCGGTTGATGAACAGGCCAGGTTTGTGCGTAGACGGCGCATCCGTCGCTGTGATAGTATCCATACCGGGACTCCTCCGTTCGGTGTGGTGTAGAGCTATACAAGCGTGGGTGAGTCCGGCGCGTGGGTAGCTAGAGACAACTCACGCGCCGCCCTTTTCAGGGATGGGCGCCTTCTGCAAGAGAGCTACTTTTTCCCCGGTTCTCCTCCTTTATGTCTGAGGACTTCGCGCACTTCGGGCGAAGCGGTCAGTTTACCCCACAGATGAAAGCTGTAGATGGCGCGCTCGACCAGATCAGGAGGGACATCATCGGCAAAGATGCAAGCGCCAAGCACATACATGTCCAGGACTTCGCTTCGCGCGAGCAGTTTCTCCAAATCCCTCCGCGAGTAGTATGCTGCGCCAGCGACGAAGGTCAGTTCCCGCTTTGGCGCTCTGGTTGGTTTGGAGACCCCTGGCGCATGCAGTGGCACTGCTTCGGGCGCTGGCCCGACATCGCCCCCATCCGTTTGGACGACGGTATCGTAGGCGATGCGCAGGACTGTGCGCTCGCGTTCGCCCGCGATGCCTCGCGCGGCGGTGTATGGCGCTAGCAGGGCATCTGTGCGCTTGCTGAACTCGTCAAATTCCTGGGCGGTCATCCAGTAGTGTTCCGGTGAGAGCTGCAAGACCAGATCGGGATCGTCCCATGCCTGGGCGCTCAGCATCTGCTGGAAGGCCCGGATGACTCCCTGAAAGAGGGGTTGGATGACTTCGGTGAGTGTTGCGACCGCCTCATGGGGGGAGACGCCTTGAAACAAGGTTCCTGGGGCATTGATGTTCTTCGCTACGGCGCGATAGTACTTTTCGAGGATGCCGCCCTTCTCACGGGTCTCAACCAGTTTGAGCAGGCCCACTTTCTCCAATTCATGCACATGGTAGTGCAGCTTCGCGGGAACCTCGCCAAGTACTCCGGCAAGCTGGGTGACGGTCATGGGCTGGCGCTTGAGCTGCTCCAGAATGCGCAGGCGCAGTTCATCGGCAACGGCGCGCAACTGCTCAAGGGTTTCCAGGTTGTAGGTTTCGCGCATCTCTTCCATCGGGTTTCTCAACAGAAATTACTCGATAAAAATATTTTACTTGACAAAAGTATACTGATGGGTCGAGTATTTGTCAAGAGGGAACGGGGAGAAAAAATCAGGCCCCAAACATGAAACTGGCGATCATGGGGCGAAAGAACTGCGTCTCGTCGGCGTCAAACTCGCTGGCCGGGGCGCTGTACCAGAGCGTATAGAGACGTTGGTTGACGCTGATCGAGGCTATGACGGTGTGTTTTCCGCCGTTGGTGTCGGCGCTTTTTTCGGTCCAGGTTTGCCCACCAATGGTGGCCGGTCTGGCGCTGCTGATGTTCCGGGCGTTCATGGTGTTGAGCAGGGCAGTATCGGCCTGCTCCGCGAGTCCATCGGTTGGCATGCCTGGCAGTTCCTGGCCGCTGAGGATGACAAACTCGGCGCCGCCGTCGCTGAACCGCACGCCGTTCAACGGCAGCGGGAGAGAACCTGCGCCGGGCGAGAAGTTCGTGAGCGTCCAGGCGCTGGGGTATTGGATGCTGAAGAGGCCGTTCGGGTCACGGTAGGCGCTGGTTGGGATGGGGGTGGGGGTCGGGGTGTCGGTGGGGCTGGGCGACGGCTGTCGAGTGGGATTGGGGTTGCTGGCGACGCCGTTTGTTCCGGCGCTGCCGGGGGATGTATGGAAGCTGCGCGCGAAGAGCAGCCCGCCGCCGATAACGGCGATCAGCAGGACGATGACGACGATTATCAGCGTCAGCGCCAGCGCCCTGCCCCGACCCTTGCGTGGGGGTACGGCTGGCGGATACCGCGCTGGCGCGGCTGAATAGGGCGGGTAAGCGTTCTGCTGCGGCCAGCCGCCAGGGAGAGGAGCGCCGGGCGCTTGAGGGTTAGCCCCAAAGGGCGCTGTATCAGTCGGCGGGGCATCAGCGGTTGCAAAAGGGTCAGGAGGCGCAAACGAGAGCGGGCCAAACTGGGTGAGGGCGTTGTTGGTGGTGTCGCTGCTTGTCGCGTTTTGGCCGACGATGGTGTGGCCGCAGTAGCGGCAAGCGCCCAGTTCCAGCGCCTGCGCGTCAAGCACTCTTCGGCAGTGGCTACAGTTCGTCGGCGGGGTCATCAGATGGCTAACTCTTTCGGACGCCCCCGCCTCCCGGTGTGGGCGTGGGGTTGGAGAACATCTGCCCCTTTCGGGGTGGCCGGTGGCGGCGGATGACGATGCCCAGGATAATCGCCATTGCCAGGCCGACCAGGATGAGGCCGATCAGGTGAGCCAGGCTGGCTCCTGCGATGCTGATGCTGAAGACGAAGGGGAGGAGGGCATCGGGTAAGATCAAGGAGAACACGGCCAGCAGGCCGAAGAAACCGCTGAGGCTGTAGTAGAGGAGCACGATCTGTCTTTGTGAGAAGCCGCTTTCCAGGAGCTTATGGTGGAGATGGCGCTTGTCATAGTGCAGGGCGCCGCCTCCGCCGCGCAGGCGTTGAATGATGACCAGCGCCACATCCAGCACCGGAATGCCGATCAAAAGCAGCACCGTCGCTACTTTTGCCCCCCCAATGTTTGCCAGAACTGCCAGGGATAGCCCTAGAAACATCGAGCCGCTGTCACCCATGAATATCCTGGCCGGATTCCAGTTATGGGGCAGGAAGCCCAGCACACTGCCCGCGAAGATGCCACAGAGGACGGCGATCACATACTGGCCCAGGACAACGCTCACCACCATGAGGACGACCGCCGCGATCATCGTGATGCCGCCGGCCAGGCCATCCAATCCATCAACGAAGTTGATGGTGTTCATCAGCCCCACTGTCCAGAACCAGGTGAAGGGAATCGCCAGCAGGAGAGGGATGTTCAGGATATTGGAATCCTTGACGTTGGCGATGTACAGCGGGTTATGCAGGAAGGAGATGATGGCTCCGTGTTCGTGCGAATTGCCGAAAAGCAGGCCAGGGAGGATCAAGATGATGACGGTGACGGTCTGTAAGCCGAGTTTGATGCCAGGAGGCAGCCCACGCACATCGTCATACGCCATGACAGCGGTAATGAAAATCGCGGCTGGGATAAATCCTTCGTAGACGAGGGCTTCATGGGTGGTGCTGGGCCAGAAGACGAGGAGCGCGCTGATGAGAAAGGCCAGGAGTATGGCAACCCCACCCAGGCGAGGGACCGGCGACTTGTGAATGCGGCGCTCGCTGGGCTGATCTAACCAGCCCAGGCGGCGACTGAGCCGCCCGATGAGACCTGTAAAGAGATAGGAGAGTATAAGCGCGAGAGCAAACCCGCAGATCAGCGTCACTGCTGGATGGATCGACAATACTGTCAACACGAGCGTCTCACCCCTGGTCAGATGGATAGCAGCACAGGTCGCTTAAAGTTTCTCACACCTTTTGCCAATATCATGCCATAAATGAGGCCATACTGGCCTTATTACTATTAACTCTGGGGGTGTGAGATAGGTAACAGAATTAGCCGTGAAGTTCCCCGCTGTTTTCGCTTATTGATGTAGCTGGTGATCAGGAGGGGAAACGGCCCAGCGGCGCTGACCTGGCCGCCTCGTTCAAGGAGCCGGTATTTTTGCTGACCGCTTCTTCGCCAACGGTTACCAGGCCGCGACTGAGCAGCGAATCAAGGATTTTCAGCGCGCTAAACTCGCTGATGCCCGAGAGTTTGATGATGTCGCCCACGGTGTTGCGGCGGCCAATGACCGAGATCACCCGCCATTCGGCCATTGAAAGCTGCATGCCGGGCAAGGTATCGGTCAGACGGGGCGCGCGATAGATTAAGGTGCGGAGCGATGGGATTTTATTGCGCATTTCCAGAGATTCATCGCCCCGGCGCGAGGCTTCTAGCACCAGATGTTCGGTGCTGACGTTGACGGTGCGCTCCGGCAGGGTCAGGTCTTTATAGAAGGAAAACCGCGCCGTTTTCCAGGCGAAGAGCAGATAGATCGCCTCGCGGCCTGAAGCGCGCTCGGCAAAGGCATGAACGACTTCACCATCAACCAGTCCCAAAACAGCCAGCCGCCCACCATCGCGGAGCAACAGAATACCGGAATGTCCGCCCAGCTTAAACAACTGAAAGAGGTCAGCCAGAGGCACCTCTTCCAGGGAGCCTTTCATGGATGGCAGACAATCTTCATCCAGTAACTGTCGCAGCATGGGGTTCGCCGCCAGGGGATTGAGATAATTCTGTACCACCTGGGCCAGCGATTGAAAATCCTGGGGGGATTTGACGATGAGCGTTCCCGGCGGGCCGCCGAGGCCATCGCTGCTGAAGCAGAGCATAGGCACGCGCTGGAGCGAGGTGTGGCCGCCAATCTCCTGCCAGAGCGGCTGCCCTTCTGAGATACGTTGGAGCGCGCCAAGCGCGCCCGATGGCCCAAAGAGGCTTGGCGGACCCAGGCTCTGGCTGGAGAGCGCGCCAACGTTGACCAGCAAGAGGGCAAAGCCGCGCCGATGGGAGAGCGCCAACTGCACTTCATCAATGCTGCTTGCCAGGGCGACGAGCAATCCAGCGTCTTCCAAAGCCTCTTTGATGAGGCCAGCGATGTGTGGGCGGGTTTCGACCAATACGACGGTGGTTTGCTCGCTCATAGGATGATAATTTCGTCCTTGAGCGATCTGCTGGACCAGATAATCCATAGTCTGCATCTGGCGCCCCCCGTATAGATGTACGCCCGCCTACCTCTGGCATCAGGGGTAGGCGGCGTTCTTGTGTTAGTATAACACATCACTTTTTTGCGCTTGTATAACTTCTCCTCTCTGGTTTGAGCAATAAGAGGGGCCAGGCTGGCTTGCCCTTGCCTCTGTGCTGTAAAGCGACGAAATATGAGGCTGAAACAGTTCGATACTGATCCCCCAAAATTCCTATCTTTTCGGCCATTGTCGTATTCCAGCAGGCTGTCTGTGAGTGGCGCCTCAAGCCAGCAGAATGTGTTGTGATCGCTCGATCATGCTCAAGCGCGTGGATGCAGGCGGAGAAGTGATGTGGCCTGCCCCTGCTTCTACCCGTCTCTGTATGCAAGTGGTATAAATCATGCGAAGGAAATTGGTTAAGAACAACCCTCCGGTTCCTCTGCTCAAAGAGGCCATCAGGTTCGCGCTCGTACTCAAGGAGTCATAATGTGAAAGCAGTTATTCTGGTAGGTGGTGAGGGGACACGCTTGCGCCCACTGACCATCCATCGGCCAAAACCAATGCAGCCTGTCGCCAACCGACCCTTTATAGAGCATGTCTTTCGTTACCTGAAGAGGCATGGCGTGACCGATATTATCTTGAGTATGTGTTATCTGCCCGGCAGTATTCAGGAATATTTTGGGGATGGCAGCGCGTTTGGGGTGCATCTGGTGTATGTTACCGAGGAGCAGGCGCTGGGAACTGCCGGAGCGGTGAAGCATGTGGAGGCGCAGGGCTACCTCGATGCAGATGAGCCGTTGTTTGTTCTGAACGGTGATATTTTGACTGACCTGGACCTGGGAGCGATGCTGGCCTTTCACCGCGAACACGGCGCGCTGGGTACGATTGCCCTGACGCCAGTGGAGGACGTGCGCGCGTATGGGTTGGTGGAGTGTGATGAGGCCGGGCGTGTGCGGCGCTTTATCGAGAAGCCCAAGAGCCTGGAAGGCATCACCACCAATCTCATCAATGCCGGCACCTATATTCTGGAGCCAGACGCGCTGCGTCTGGCCCCCTCTCATCAGTTCTATCAGTTTGAGCAGGGCCTCTTTCCCACCCTCTTGAAGGAGGGTGATGCCTTGTTTGGCTATCCCTCTGATGTATACTGGCTCGACATTGGGACGCCTGAAAAGTATAAGACGGCCAATGTGGATATGCTGCTGAGGCGCGTCTCCGGGCGCCCGGAAGGGGAACAGCGCCTGCAAGGTGTCTGGATGGGGGCAGGCTGCGAGATTGATCCCAGCGCAGAACTGGTAGGGCCGGTGGCGTTGGGGAAGCGCTGCGTGGTGGGCCGGGGCGCGCGGCTGGTGGGGCCGGTGGTGCTGGGGGATGGCTGTCGGGTGGGGCCAGATGTTCAGCTTGAGCAGGCGGTTCTCTGGGAAAATGTGACCATTGGTTTACCGACCTCCGGGCCGGTCAAGGTGGACGCCACGATCAAGACGGACGTTACCCTGGTGCGTAATAGCCTGGTAGGAGCCTGTTGCGCTGTCGCGCCAGGCTGCCAACTTGATGGCGTGGTGATCGGCGATCACTGTACGATTGGCGCTGGCAATATTCTTTCCTATGGACTGAAGCTCTGGCCGCATCGGACTCTGGAGCCTGGGACCATTACCTTCTGACTAGCGCGCGCCCCACTGATGGGGCTTCCAGTGGCCCTGTGCTATAATTGGCAGAGTATGCGGCATCGGCCAGTGCTTTGCTGGCCTGCCTGCTGATTGAAGTGAGTGGACAACCTGGCTGGTAGTGTGGGAATGGGCGATGGAAAAAGCCAGCCGGAGATACCTCTGGCGCAACCCTGTGCCAGATAAAGGATTACTACCGCATGTATCGCTATTCCCAACGTCAACCAACCGATGAGGATTCTACATGGGAAGACTCTCAGCAAGGCTATACAGGAGGATATTCGGGAGGACAACTGCCTCCAGACCCGCCCCGGCGTGGGGGGCGTGGGTGGGATGACTTCAACAGGCCGCTGCCGCCTCCCCGTCCTCTGCCCCGCGCCGCGTCGTCGCGTCGGCGCGCACATCTGGCGCGCGAGATCATCGAGACGATTGTGCTGGCTGTCGTGATCTTTGTGGCGATCCGCCTCTCTGTGCAGACATTCCGTGTGGAGGGAGATAGCATGCTGCCAGGACTGGACTCAGGACAGTATGTGCTGGTGAACCGGCTGGCCTATCTTTTCCACGGGCCGACGCGGGGGGATGTGATCGTCTTCCATTATCCGGTAAACCCAAATGAGGACTTTATCAAGCGGGTGATTGGGCTGCCAGGTGATACGGTTCAGGTCACTCCCACCCAGATCACGGTGAACGGCGCCGCGCTGAAAGAGCCATATATCACGTCGGCGGTGAATGCTACGCCGCGCATCTGGAAGCTTGGCTCTGACGAATATTTTGTGATGGGGGATAACCGCCCGTATAGTTCTGATTCTCGGACCTGGGGGTCGGTACCCAAAGACTATATTATTGGCAAAGCCACGGTGGTCTTCTGGCCGCTGAATAAGTGGGAAGTGATTCCTACCTACGCCAATGTCTTTGCCTCGGTGCCAGCGCCCCCGGCTTAAGCTGATGCGGGTGCAGAGAGAGGGGGGCG